>JBCBOT010000001.1:0-104174 GCA_039821165.1 Planctomycetota bacterium
CACCGCCACCGCGGTATGGCGCCAAAACTAATTCACGACGATCGAAAGAGAGTTCGGCGAGGCATTCGCTCAGCGAACGATGAATGCGTCCCAAAGTCTCGGAATCAGTGTCGTCCTCTTCTTCACGAGCGATCCGCTGGAGGACATCCTTATCGAGGACAAGACGATCTCGGCCCATCTTGGCGACGGCGTTGAAGCACTTATGACGAACGATGACTTTGCCCCATGGTAGAAAACCGCTTTCATCGCGAAGTTGTTTTCGGCTTTCCCACATTGTGATGCTGGCTTCCTGCAGCACGTCGTCTACGCCACCCCAGTCCGGCAGTATCAGCCGGGCGTAGTTCCGCAACGCCAACTCGTGGCGGGCGAAGAGTCGAACGAAATCCGCTTCGGAGATTGGATTCGGCGAATCGGATCGGTCGGGTGTGGGGTCCATATGGCTATAGTTTGCCCCGTCGATGTTCCTGCCGGTTATTCAGCGAAAAATATTCGAGTGTCGATTGCGATCGTTGGGCTCTCAGAACAGCGTCCACTCGCGAGGACACATCCGGCGGTCCTCACGTTGTTGCAACGATTCGCGCGGCTAAACTCGATTCCCGAGAATGACACGATGTTCCCGAAGCGCACCGCCCCATTTGGAGTTTGAGCGTGGCCACACGTCTACACCCTACCGCTAGGCTCCCGCAGCGAACATCTTTCTTGGCGTTGGTGCTCATCATGATGGCGTCGACGGTGGCGGCGGCACCACCCAATGTCCTGCTCATCGCAGTCGACGACCTCCGCCCCGAGCTTAACTGCTACGGCGTCGATGGAGTCCATTCACCGAACATCGATCGCCTGGCGGCTTCCGGGATTCGCTTTGATCGGGCCTATTGCCAACAAGCCGTTTGCGGCGCCTCCAGGCTTTCAATCATGGGCGGGCTCTATCCGACCACCACTCGAGAACAGTCTTACCATGTCAAAGCTTGGCGGACGCGAAATCCTCATCTTGTGACCATGAACCAGCACTTTCGAGAGAACGGGTTCACGACTGTTGGGGTTGGCAAGGTCTATCACAGCACGGGCGGCGCCGACGCCGACCAGCAGAACTGGGACCAGTGGGTCTTTGTGCGTCCCGTCGTCTACGTTGATCCAGAGAACCTGAAGCATGCGCGTTCCTTCAGCGTCCATGACCCGAAGACGTTTCGGGGTGCGTTGACCGAAGCGCTCGATGTCTCCGACGATCGATATGCCGATGGAGAGCGTGCCGCGAAAGCGGTTGAACTGCTGAACAAACTCGCTCGGTCAGGAGAGCGTTTCTTCATGGCAGTGGGATTTAGCAAACCGCACCTTCCGTTTGTTGCTCCCAAGCGATACTGGGATCTCTACGATCGCACGCAATTTAGGATGCCCATCAACGTCGGCCTTCCAGCGGGCTATCCCGACTACGCGGCCAACCGAACGGGTTGGGAGTTAAAGTTCTACCACGACTACGAGGGTACCCGACCGACTGATTTTTCGACGACACTGAACCAGCGATTGCTGCACGGATACGCCGCCTGCACCAGCTATGTGGATGCCTGCCTGGGGCGTGTTCTTGATGAACTCGATCGTACGGGGCTCGCAGAAAACACGATCGTTGTTTTGGTTGGTGACCACGGCTGGAAACTCGGCGACCACTCAAGCTGGTCGAAACACACCAACCTCGAATGCGATACTCGCGTTCCTCTTATCATGCGAATTCCTGGTGGCGAAGAACATCAAGTCTCTCCGTCGTTGGTTGAGCTGATCGATCTCTACCCAACACTCTGTGAGCTAACGGGCATTCAAACCCCGTCGCACTGCCAAGGCCGAAGCTTTGCAACGCTTTTCAAGACACCGCGAGCGCAACACCGTTCATCTGCCTACAGCTCCTATCCTGGCGCCGAAGGAATCTCCGAAAGAGAAGCGTCAGGCATGATCGATGCAACACCGCGTCGAAGCCCCGCGATCGGCATGGGGCATAGCGTTCGATTCGGCAACTATCGATACAGCGAATGGCGACCGGCACCTGACCAACCCGCAACTGCCACTGTTTTGACCGACCTTCAGGCGGATCCCGGCGAAGAAACAAACGTCATCGGATTGCCTGAATACGTGGCAACGCTGAAACGGGCGCGAGCGATATTGAACAAGCGAATTCAATCTGCGAGGCCACTGCGTTAGCGACCGTGTTGCAGTCTGTGTGAGCCGACCAATCCGACCGTGTGAGGGCGAGCACGTGCGGATCACTTGGCCGGCAAAACGAGTCACGAGTGGTTTGAATTGGCGGAAGCATCCTCGTGAAGGAATTTGAGAAACTCGGTTTTTCCGGTTCCTCCCGACCTCCATCTCTGAGCCTCCCCTTCAGAATCCACAATGATGGTGACGGGAGCGCCCTTGACGTTGTACCGCTCCAGCAGAGCGGCATTCTTTGGGTCGTCGATTTCGATCGCTACGGCGACAAATTGTTCGTTGACCTCCGCCATGACTTGCGGATCGGCCCAAACTTGACGCTTCATGATTCGGCACGGAACGCACCACTGGCCGGTAAACGAGAGGATCATCGGCTTGCCGGTCTGAAGAGCTTTTCGCTGGGCAACGTCGTAGCCTTCAGCCCATGCAATCTTGTTGGGCGGTACGTAAAAGCAATATCCCGCATAAGCGAGCGAGATGACGAGGAACGACAGCCAAAAGCACCGCCAAAAATGAAAGAATGTTTTTTGCCTGACTTGGGAACCGTGCTCACCCGACGCCGAGAATGGATGTTGCGCTACGTTGTTTGCGGCGTTCGCCATTGGATGATTCCCATTCGGAGGATTCGGAACGGGAGGCTCGAACATCGCCTCCCCAATAAGGCACCCGCTATCCAGACTCCTCGCCCGACAAGCAGGCAAAAAAACAGGCCAGAATCGATGATCTGGGAGTGAACCGCCCTACTCAGGACCACCTCTGCCCAATTTACTGGCTCGCTGCCCAATTCACTGCCCTACTCCACCCATTGCCCTGTAGGGTGCATTCCCTCCCGTTGCTTCTGTTTCTAAACTACGGAACTCGCTTCCTACTCAGTCCATTCGGATCCAATCCTTCCTGCCGTGCGTTCGCAAACGAGATTCCCAAGGCATCTCCAAGCACTCGGGAACTGAACGGCTTCTTCAGATTTATTGAGGTTCATCACCAATGTCTGCTTCGACGTCAACTCTCGCGAACAAGCTTCACGAGTACCCGCAACAGGATGTAATCGACGGGGCTGACGGAGCATCGGCTGCGGTTTTGGATGACTGCCTCAATCAGAATGATGGTGTGTTGCAGCTCCTTCATCGGTACGCCGGGCGGACGTTTTGCACGCCAGGCAAGCGTCTTCGGTTGGATGCCAAATCGTATTATCCGGAATACATGAACGGCACGGGGCTCGATGAGTTGTGGATGTGCTGCACCGTTCCTATCGTGACGGGGGTCATCGATACGCGAACCAATAAGGCACCGTTTCGGGAAGGTGAATCACACGTCCTCACCCCCAATGGTCAAGTCATCTCGCTGCAGGATTTGATCGCTGCCAATCCAGAAGCGGTCATGGGTGAAAAGGTGACGGCGTTTGCCAAATCGCTTTACGGAGATCCGACTTGGCCGATCGTGTCAAAGAAGTTCGACAACCTGAACCCCATCCCGCACCATCTTCATTGGTCCAAGTGGGAAGTCTACGACATCAATTCGTTCGACAACCCCGGTGTTAATCCGTCTCACTATCACACCACGGCGATGGGACTGTACCCGTTTGTAACGAAGGATGATTTCCTCGCCTGCATGAAGAGCTTCGGACAGGGGGAGTACAACGGGGTCCGACACTTGTCGCCACACGTGATGATGCACCTCGACAACGGTTTCGTGATGCCCAATGGTGTCCTCCACTCACCCACGGATCTCTGCACGCACGAATTGCACGTCACCATGGATGAGCACTTCTTGGCGGAAGACTTGACACTGGATGGTCGAATCGGAGCTGCCGATGCGTTTTATGCGTGCCGTGAAGAGGACTTCCCCAAGGACAAGCACGAAGACTGGGAGTATCTGGTTGAGATCTTTGACTTCGCTGCGAACCAAGATCCAGACTTCGTGTTGAAGAATAAACGTCCAGCAATCACTGCCGAAGAATTCGCAGGTGACGGTGTCGACGCAAAATGGATCGTGTACGGCAACGTTCTCGGGGACCAGAATTGCTCGATCCTTCGCATGACGGTCGAGCCAGGCGCTAAGACGCAATTCTGTCCGGAGTCGCCCACGCTATTCCACACCAATGGTGGAAGCGGCCGGGTAGGAAAGTTGTACGTGAAATACCATCAGGACATGATCCTCGGTGAGATCTATCCCGAGATTGGCTTCATCACCCAGTCCGCTCTCGCGAGTGGTGGCGTGGAAATCGAAAACACCGGCGCCGAACCGCTCGTCCTCACGTTCGACTTCCCCCAAAACGCCCACTCCAAAACACCGGGCGTGTGACGCAATGAGCCCAAGTCGGCTGTTGTCGTCCAGCGAAATGCACGAGTCGGAACATTGGGGCGACACCGGACGGCTCGCACCGTTCCGCTAACAATACTTTTAGCGGTAGGGGCGCAAGCCCTCCGGTGCGTTAATCCGAAAACCGAATTGGAACGAAGCGCTAGGGTTTGTCTTCAGTGGCCGTGTCTTCACCGGGCTTTTCGAGATCGGCTCGGATCATGTCGTCCCACTTGTCCACATTCTTCACGACCGGTGATTGCAAGTCGTGGACTTTGGTCGTTCGCACCAATCGCAACCCGAAGTTCAGCCCCTCGATGTGTACACCGTGGTACGACCGGCGGGTCGCGCGCTGGAAGCGCGCTTGTTCCAGCAAATTGCCGCCGCGGACACGCCGTTCACGATGCTGTTCGACAAACTCCTCGTTCGCGTTCGGCAGAATCTCTCTCGTCATCGACGCTCGGCTCGTGCACCACTCGTAGGCATTTCCCAGAACATCGAACAGCCCCAGTTGATTCGGCTTTAAACGCCCGACATCGTGACCAATCGTGTTCGAGTTCTCGCTGTACCAGGCGTAGTACCGCAGCAATTCCGTTCCGCGACCGTAATAGCGACTCGTTTCCGTGCCGGAGCGAGCGCAATACTCCCACTCATAGTGAGTCGGCATGCGATAACCCGTTCGCTGTAACGGGTGTGGGACAACACGCATCCCGTGTTCGTACTTCCCGGACTTGGGATTCGCTTCATAGACCCATTGGTCGCGTGGGATTCCTTCTTTTTCGCTCAACCAGTTGCAAAACCATGCGGCCATGTACCAAGTGACATCCATTTGTGCGGAGTTACCTGACTCGACCGGCAACCGATTTTCTGTGAGTTTGACATCAGGATTCTCTTCGGCGAACTGCTTGAACATATCGACGGTGATCTCTTTCGAAGAAACCGTGAGAGATCGACCGCAATGCCGAACCACGAGCGCTTCGTTCCAAAAGCGTTCAGGATCGTTGGCCGGAGACGAACCCATCGCGATGTCGAAGGGTCCATCCACCTCGACCATCGTCAGTCCCATGGGAGTGACCGACCATTTCCGCCCTTTGGACTCGACTCCTCTCAGTTCATCGAGAATCTCATCTACCGCGTGCGCTTGATTTCTTCGCCTCAGCAGCCATTCGGCGGCGGAATGCACACTGGGATCCGGATCGTCACGAAACAGTCGCAACGCGATCCGAGTTGTCTGTTCAAAAGTATCGTTGCTGAACTTTTCGCGAGCCACTTCACCGAGCGCCATCAACAATCCGCTCCGAACCGACGCGGACTCGTTTTGCTCCAATTCCCGAAGCAACACTTCGGCACCGCCTCCACCATGGCCGTAGTTGTGGATGATGTAGCTGCGAACGGTCGGATCCGAACTGGCTTGGAGTAACGACAGTTCCTCCGTCGAACCAAGCAATAGACGCAGTGTTGCGATGTTTGCGTTGCGACGAGCCTGCTGAAACCGCTCATTGGGATCGTCGGTCTGCTTCGTCATCGCTTGCGGGATCGACCTGAGTGCGGTCGAACGGTGGGCAAGCAGGTGGGGTGCAAGTTCGGGAAACTCAACCTGGGAAGCATCCAATAGCAGGGACATCAACTGATCGACGTCGTCGGAATACAAACTGCCTAGGGCCCTCGCGAGTGTTCGTCGCTGACTCCGATTGATGGCCGCCCCGGTCCGCTGTGCCTGCAGTTCAGGGCCGAGCTGTTCGCGCAATGGATGGATGACGTCGATCCAGATATCGGACTCCGATTGGTCGGCATCCATAAGCAGCGACGCGACTGACGGGAGCAAAGGCTGCCAACGAATGTCGTCGGGCACAGCCGCTGCGAGGATGACGGCAGCGCGCAAACGTTTGGACTTGGCTTCATCTTCGTCGGACAGAACTCTCCACAGCGGCTCCGCCTCGACGCCGTCCCGTTTCGACAAAATGGTATTGATGCTTTGAAACGAGGCGGGTGGTGCCGCCAACAGTAGATCGAGCAGTTCCCTCGGCGCTTCGCCGGTAAAGCGAAACGTCGTGAGACGACGATGCAATTCGCGCCGCTCCGTCAAGTCGGTTTCACGCACAGAGGGCTGAGGCATCCGCAAGAGCGGCAACAGATAGGACTCACAACCGTTCGCTTCCTCAACGATTCCCGGCAGTTCCGCCGTGGTCGCGTTGATAATCCGACCGAACAGCGCGTTGGCCTGCGTTCGCTTGCGAATGTCACGAACGGCCAAGACAACGAGGGCGATTCCGAGCACGGTGACGCCTACCATTTTCAACACTCGCTTTCCGGACTGGCGCATCATGCGACGTTGAGGCTCGGCCCACTCCGATGATCGCGTGAAGGCGCGAAAACTGAGATCTTCCCACCACGTTGGGAGAAAGCGGTTTTCCGGAGCGCGACTCCAGTGTTCCGAACGCTCGGCCAGCGAATTTTTCAAGCGGCCCGAAAGAGTCATCTTCTGACGCTGTTCCAGCCACTGCCTGATCGATGGAACCAGATAGTCGTGTGTCAGTTGGTAACGTCGTTCCGTCGAAGTCGAGGTGGATTCGGACGATGCCGATGAATCACCCGATTGCACCGCCAAAGATCGTGGATCGGCGGGGGCGATCAACCGAAGTTGTTGGTCCAAGAGCTGGAGCAGCGATCGAAAATCTTGATCACCGTTTAAACCGGTGGCCGCTTGCAACTCATCAAACGTCCGAGAAGCGCCTCGGATATCGGCCCCCGGGGACGGCAGAAGCGCGGCGAGCAATCGTTCGGCAGAACCGGCAACGACGCGGCGCGAAACGGCGGCCTGCTCTCCAAAGCAGTCTTCGAGAAACGCAACCCCAACGCCCTCGGCGCCACCGATCTGCTTCATTGTTCCCGGTGTCCAATCACGGGACTTCAGCATTTCCGCGAAGAGCACCAGACGCACGGGCGAAACCCGATCATGATCCGCAACGCTGTCGATCGCTTCGGTAACAAATCGGTCGGCAATCGTTTCATCGAAAGGCAACGTTTCAAACGCCGAACCAAACGCTCGCAGCACTTTGCGCGCGTGCCTCTTGCTAAACAGGTCCACCGCCGCCGAGTTCACTTTTTCGACCAGTGGAACTTCGATCTCACGAAAGAAACGCGTGGAGGCCATCCAAAAATCATCGCGGACCATGACGAGTGCCTGCACCACCTCACCGTCGCACTGGCGGAGCGCCGCGATCAGTTCCGCCGCGGAATCCTCATCCCAAGAATGCAGCCACTGCTCGAACTGATCGAGCACGATAAACAGCTTTTCGGATCGACCCGCCGTGCGACGGATCTCGGTGATCGCTTCCCGCAACGACTTGCCGACTAAGTCTTTTCGGTAACGACATAATGCGTCCAGCAAACGGGACTCGGTGTTTTCGGAGGTTGCCTCGAGATAGATCGATTGAATGCTTTGACCGAGGCGCGGTAGCAGCCCAGCCTTCACCAGTGAGGACTTGCCACAACCTGACGGGCCGTAGAGCAGGCCCACAGAGAACGGGTCGGTTGCTCCCTGGTCGACCCGTGAGAGCCAAAACCGAAGCCCATCGGGCACACCGAAACGATCGCGCGGCCCCGGCAGCAGCTGAAGGAAAAACTCCGCGTCCGACGCATCGAAGGATCGCAATCCTTTGGGCACGATAGGGGCATTCGGATCGACTGCACCGAGACTCGAACTTGAGCCGTTCGAACGGATCGCGGAATCGGATTCCGATGGGCTCGCTTCCGAATCAGAGTCCCGCACCAAAGGAATGGATTCGCCAGAACTCTCCTTGACGAACGCTTCCAACTCTTCGGCGAGGTCGAGGGCAGTGCTGTAGCGCTCCGACGCCCGACGCGCCAATGCCTTCAAGCAAATCCGATCAACTGCTCGCGGGATCGAATCATCAAGCTGTCGCGGTGGGCGAATCTCACCGTTGCGAATCTGTTGCAGTAGGTCTTCGGTTGAGCGAGCGCGATACGGTCGATGCCCCGTCAATGCTTGAAATAGAACGACGCCAAGACTGTAAACGTCGCTTCGAGCATCAACGCGATGCCCCTCGCCACGGGCCTGCTCAGGGCTCATCCACGCGGGCGTCCCCACGAAATCAGAGCCCTTGCCGAAGTCCGCGTCTTTCATTGCCAGCCCAAAATCCAACAGGTACGGTCGCCCGTCTCGGTCGATCAGAATGTTAGCCGGCTTGATGTCACGGTGGATCAATCCCTTGCGATGCGCATGATGAGCGGCGCGAGCGATGATTGCGACAAGCTGGGCCGCTTCCACGGGACTCATCGCTTTCTCAAACCGCTCCTTTAAATCGCATCCGTCGATGTAACGGGAAACGACGTAGCATCGGCCCGATTCGGTGTGCCCCACGTCAAACACGGGCACGATCGACTCATGGTCCAAACCCGCGACAGCGCGAGCTTCCGCGAGAAACGCGTCCACCCCACCAGCACGTTGGACCCGTGCCGCAGAAGGAACTTTGATTGCGACATCACGCTCAAGCTGTGGGTCTTTCGCCAAAAAGACCACACCGAACGCGCCGCGTCCCAATTCTCGAAGGATGCGGTATCGACCAACCTGCTCAGGTGCCGCGTCTTCGCTTTGCATTGCTGGCTCTCGACCTTCGGACGGTTGAGATGGTTGGCTCTCGCTGAGTTCGTCGCTGAGCTGCCTGATGCCTGCATCGCTCAGAAGTCGGGAAAAGCGTGACAGGAAAGTCTCCGGATCGACCGACTCGCCGCGTTCCTCTCGGTAGCCGAGCTCTTCCGTGATGATCGTGAGTCGAGCCGACTCCTCGTCCAGCGCTGCAATGCGGATGTACTCTTCCGCAAGGATCGGTTGCCCCTGCTGCCATCGGTGGAATTGATCATCGAGTGAGATCTGCAATCGTTCCTGCGCAGTCGCCTCGGCCTCGCGCAGGAACGCGCTCAGATCGGGAGCCTGGGAAGATTTCCAAAGCTCGCGAAACGTCTCAACAATTTCACTTCGGCCCGATTCGAACATCGCTCACGGCAGCGTCAGGTAATGCAACCGAGCAATGTTAGTCGATTTCACCGTTCGCTGCCGCAAGACCCCAGTACATGCCGGGCTCGCGTGGACGGTAGCTCAAGACCCGAGTGACTGCCGGAAGCTTGCCACCGAATGAACGACGGGCTCAACCGGCCAGATCATAGAAGCCGAAGAAGATCACGGCTGCCGCATTGCGAACGCTTCCGCCTTTCACGTTGCCGATGTTGTCACCATTGAGCCAAACGTCGCCGTCGTTTTCGACGCTGCCGATCTGGTCGCCTTCTCGCCAAACCTCGCCATCATCCGTGATCACGCCGATCTGATTGCCGGCTTTCCACACTTCGCCTTCCGACGTGATTTCACCTTCCTTTTCACCGTTGACCCAAATTTCGCCGTCGACGGTGATGTCACCGACTTTGTCACCCGCGATCCAAACTTCGCCGTTTTCGGTGACTTCGCCGAGCTTCGAGCCGTTCATGTAAAAGGTTTGCGAACTCATTCTGGGACTCCGTTTCGTTGAGATGGCTTGCGTTGACGTGACTACCGACTGATCGTTCTTGGCCAGGAAGTTGACGGCGTCGGCGTGCAACTTGGCAATGACGCTGCGGATTTCGCTGGGTTCCCCGTGCGCATCCACGCGCTCGTTCAGTGCCGCGACGATGCCCGCCGGAAAAGGAGATCTCTGGGTGGCCTCGTTGATCATGACCATGCTTTTTTCAGTCAGATCTCGGCTCGAACACAACATCGCCAGTGTATTTGTGCGAGCCGCAAGCTCGAACGTTGCGGTGAGTTCATCCGGGACTTGCCGCTGGTGAAACACGGCGAGCGTGTCTTCATAGAGGTAAACGGCCGCGCGAGTGACGTTCACCGCTGCATCTTCGGTTCGTTCGAAGGGTTTGGGGAGGCTCACTCCCAATCGCTGAGCAAGTTGCACCGACTTGAGCAAATTCGGTTTGGCAACATCTCCATTCCGCTGGGCGTGGGCCATGACCGCGATACTCAAGTGATGCCCGAGTCGCCAAGCGACTTCGTATTGATTGAGCTCGGCATCTGGCGACGAAGAAATCGGACCCGATTGACCGGCAGGCTTGAGCCTTGCCTTGGCAAACAGATCGAGCCAAGTCTGACGCAGATCCGGGTCCATTTGCTCGGTCCCCCGCACCACGAACGCAATCCGATGCACATCGACGGCGCCGCGCATCATGCGAACCACTTCGTGCTGCGCCTTGTAGTCACCGTTGGCAGGAGCGGTCCACTCAAACGTGACGCTCTTCTCATCGTTGGAGACTTCAAGAATCCGGTACTTTCGCTTGGGATTTGTCTTTGCCAACGAGTTCATCATGCCGTCCGCAATCTGTCGAACGGTCGACGGATGCTTCGCAAGTCCGTGCATCCGATGCACGCTCAGCAATTGCGTCCAATTCTGCACACGCTCACCAGGCATGACGAATTCGACCATCGAGGCGGACTGATTGAGGGTGCGATGACCGGGAACACGACGACCATCCGTTCCCAATTCGACAGACTCACGAGGTTCCAAAATCTCAGACGTCAAGCCTCTCATGTCCATCACCTGGTAGACGGTCTCCTGACCATGCTTTACCTCGACCGCGAGAAATCCCCAGATAAAGCGATCGTGGTCGGGTCCCTTGGTTACGTGGTCGGGCGCGCCCAAAACGCTGATGATCTTGTCGATCGTCTCGTGTCGGCAATTGAAGAGTCCCTGCTCGTCGTACATCTTCCAGTACGAGAGCAACCCGCGCGCAATATCGGGGTGGCCTGGCTGTTGAAGCGCCGCTTTGCGAAGCACTTGCCACATCTCCGACATGCGGTCCGCTTTCAGTAGCGCCGTCGCCAACTTGAATTGCACGTCCATGTCGTCTGGCACGAGCTTCGCTGCTTGCTTTAATGAACCGATTGCTTTGGTGTAACCCTCGCTTTCGATGGCCTTGTCAGCGGATTGCACGAGCTGTACCGCTGCCGTCTCCTGCGGGTGTGGCTCACTGCTCTGGGCCTCACAGCTCGGGGCCTTCGTCTGGGCCGCGATCATCGCGATTAAGAAAACAGCAGCAAGATTCTTGGACATCGAATGGCCTTCTGTGATGGTGTGTTGGTAGCCGTTGATTCGAATTTCATCGCGGCATGGACACACAAAGCCAAAAGATTCCAGAATCCGGGCATCAACTGAGATCAAGCGCCCTCACTGCGGCCCCTGGGGAGAGAAATCACAACCAGCATGAAAGATGCTTCGGTTGCGATCGAAAACACAATTGTTTCCACGCTTCGAGCGTGGAAACAATCACGGGCGAGAGCCGTCGATCAACTCCGTGCCGACCTATTCAAGCTCGACGACTTCCCAGAGCTGAAGATTCGCGATTTCATTGCGACTACTTTGACGACCGGATCGTTCGCTCGATTTTGTCACGTGAATGAATGCTGCACGTGACCCGTCTCGTGACACCAGCACCTTTGGCGTCACGGGGATCGACGGAGCCGCGCCGAACGAAAACTGCGGTTCAAAGTTGCTGGGCTCAAGAAGCTGGTTCAGCCGTCCGGCCTGCGACAGTAACCAGGTGTCACTCGCCGCGATGACCGCTTGTCCGTTCCGTTCTTCTTTCACGGCACCGGTCTTCAGGTCGACAAGTCGGTAGGACTGGAAATCGCCGATCTGTACAAACTTGCCATCCGAAGTTGGCGACAGATACTTGCAGTACTCTTCCATCGGCACCCTCCACAGCTGTTCGTTGGTCTCCAAATCGATGGCTGCGACGACTCGCTTACGGTCCGATGGATCCGAAATGATGGCGACGAGAATCGAAGTTTTGGGCACCACACAGAGTGGCCCCAACGTCTTTTCAGCAACAACCCGCACCGGTAGATCGTCGATTCGAAATCGAGGATTCGAATTATCCCAAAGAGAGCTGGAGTCCGCAGCGTAAAGCACGCCTTTGCGATCCTTGACCAGTAGCGTATTTCCGTCTCCTGACATTCCGAGCACTTTACGAATCGAGGGCTTCTCCTCCTGCAAGATGCGAATCTCGTCGCTGTTGGCATTTCCGGTGAGCGTCAGTCCTGGCGTATACGCAAACCAGCCATTGGAATCGAGATGCGAGATTTCGAGTCGGGCATTTGGAACGATCGATACGACAGGCGTTTTGATCGTGCGTTGGTTGCCATTGGCATCGATCCTCAAGAATTCCAGTTGGACCGATCTCATATAAGCGCTTGTCGGTTCGGTACCACCGCTTCCCGCGGTCAAGACGAGCAATAATTCTGGTTTGCCGCCTGTCTCGAGAAGCGTCGCACCAACCACTTCTCCTACTGATTCGCGATTTCTTGCCACCGCCTTCACCTTCCAAGAGATCGCGTTGAGCGGGCGGGCCGCGTGCGTCTTCCCACGCACCACTGAATCCACAAAATCTACTTTGAATGTTTTGACCGCAGTCGGCCACTCAACCGCAAAGCGAGGCCAGTAGTTGGGAAAACGTCTTTCGTATTCGGCGGGTGGCGGTGCTCGCCACTCGCGAGCCGACAGTTTCTTGGCTCCGAAACCATCAAACCCAACGGACGTTGGGTTGATCACCACATTCGGGAACAGCTTGGCCCGGCCGAGTAGACGGATTTCGTCGGTTGGAAACGAAATGGATTGAGCCGCCTCGCCGAGCGTCGCGGCAATCAACTGAGACTCGGCAGGCAGCGACAGCTCAACCGTATCGAGTCGCATTGTGCCTTTGTGACTCCCTTGAGACAGCACCGTTTGATCGAGCTTCACCTGCCTCGTGTCCCGATCTTCGCGAAGGATTCCCTTTGTCGCCAGGAGCGAGAAATCCGTTTCGACTTCAGCGACGTACGTCCCATCCGAGAGAATGCCCGTCGGCAATCCCGACGCCTCCAATCCGTCCGGCAGCTCAGTACCAAAGAGCGTGAGCGATGGCCGCATCGTGTTGTCTCGTTTGACCGCGCTCATGCGAGTGGTGTAGCGCAGTTCACAGTCCTTTCCGTTGGGTTCATTCGGCAACCAACTGTTTTCAATGAACCATTGATGGGCCAGTTCCTCAAATGCGAATCCTCGTTCTAGGTTCGCGGAACGGTTTATCTGTATCGACGAAGTGACCATGGCTTTTGTCGGACGCTGACTTCGAGCCATCATCTCGAACGAGACGCGATCGACCTTCGCGACATCCGTCCGTCCCAATGGGTCCCTCGTAAAACAGAGGTAATCACCAAAGAGCTGTCCGTTCGAAGACTCGGGGTACGCCAACTTTCCCCGGTCGGTCTGTGTAAGCAGCAACTCGCCCAAGATCCTCTTGTTTCCGGGCTCAACGACCAGCTCCGCACCCAATACCAGAAATCGCCCCCCGGCGAGCCAATGCACCGTCGACCATTTGGGTTCGCAATCGAAGTCCCAAAGACAACGGCCTGATTCCATCTCGAACACGGCCACGCGTCCGTTCCCGATCATCCCGAGACGCTTGCCATCTTGGCTCACGGCCAAGTCCGTCGCGTTGGGGACGGCCGCGACTTGTGATGTGAATACTTTTTGGAGCGTGTCACACGACCAGACATCCAGAGTCGTTTCATTTTCCCCGGGTGACATCATGTAGAGGAAGTTGCCGCCGGGAGAAGCCACAAACGTCGTACCGGCTTGTCCGTTAAACGGCGCCGAGAGCTCATTCGTCGTGAGATTGAAGAGCACGAATTGACGCTCCGGAGGGCCAATACCCGGTTTGTCTTTCCCGGTGACGGGCGGGGTGTATCGCCGTTGACGTTCAAGTTCACGCGCTTCGTCCGTTGGATAAAGCCACGCGATTCCGGTGTCGTTCGAAAGAAACTGGCAACCTTCGTAACCACCTACCGCCTGAACCAGTTTGCCATCGGACGTTCGATGCATCGTCAACAATTGCATTTCCGGATCAGTGGTCGTCCTGATTGCAAAGTACTCGCCGTCGAGCGAAATGCCTGCGGGTTCGACATCGATTTTTGAAACCCCCGAGAACATCACAGCCATCGGGTTTAAGAAGCGATGTCGGACCTCTCCGTTTGCGCTGCTGATATGGAAATCATGTGTCAGCGATCTTGAGCACACCCAGTGTGGATTGCCGCGAAAAACGCGGGTGGGCTCAGGCGATGTTCCGACGTTGTAATGATCCACGAACCCCTGCCAATCAGGGATTGCTGGGCCAGGGTCCACGCGTGGTTGCCAAGGCGACAGATCCAGCGTTCCGCGACTGGTCGCCTTTTCCGGCAGTTCGGCATCGCCCAGTGCTTCGAGTATCAACTTCCGCGTTGCGTTCTTTTCAGAGAGAAATCCCTTGGACGCCACGGGGGCGCGTGATGTGGACTGTTGTTCGCGAAAGAACTTGATCGCAGTTGCAATCGACTTGGACCAAGCGGAAAAGTGATCCGAATTGGCAACCTCAACCAGTTCCATTTGTTTCCCGGCGGCGGTTGCCAGCGAAACCGTCTCTCGCCCCATTCTCAGGAGCAGTGGTTCCTCCGAACCGTACGCCAACATCGCGGGACAGCGAAGATCCTTGGTAAAACTTGCCGGTGACCGCGCGATCTGCTCCTTCATGTTGCCCCAGGCGTAGGGTGCGTCTTCGTCGGTGGGCACCTCTTTGGCAATCTCTTCCCAACTCGTTGCGGCACCGCAACAGAAGACGGCGCGCGGGGTTGAACTCATTTCTGCCGCGAGGAGCGCTGAAACGGCGCCGATGCTGTGCCCCGCCAAAAAGACCTGGTCCGGAATCGTCTGTGGGAGCCCTGCCGCAAACTCGAGTGCCGCGATGACGTCGTCGACTTCGCCGTACGCCATTTCGAATTCACCCGCGTTCCCGTTCTCGCCGCGAAACGTGGGGACGAAGACCGCGAATCCGGCGCTGACGAATCTGTCCGCAATGGCAATGTCCTCTTCCCCGAGCGCGAACCCACCATGACAAACGACGACCACTGGGCTCCGTTCGCTACCGCGGTTGGGCGGCGCGCGAAAATAGCCGAACAACAGCCTGCCATCCGAAGGAAACTCTAGCCATTGGCCATTCTTGCCCTTCAGAAGCTTATAACGCTGGGGCGCCGGCCCACTTCGAGTCAACTCGGTCGGATGGGCCGCCCGGTATTCCGCAAGCGACTCCTCGGGCAGAGTAAAACTCGGTCGCGTGAGCAGATACGCCAAATAGCCGACAACCAACGCGGCGACCGAAAAAGCAAGCACGGATCCGCCCACCAGCAGGATCAGCAGGCGTCTGGATTGAACAGAGGTTTTCGGATTCATGTTGTTCGACATGAAGGAGGGACCACGAGTAACAACGCCGCTCTCTCCGAGACACGACGAAAGAAAAAATCAGTTCGGCAGCGTCAAGAATGGCTTCGCTTTCGCGTCCTCACCGCCAGTTCCGGTGACCAACGCCTTGAACGAATCCGCATCAATCTCCGAAGTCAGCACGTTGACGCTCTTGTCCGAAAAGCTGACGTGGAGCCCGTTTTGCATCGCGAGCATTACAAGTGGATCGTTTTCATCGAAAGGAAAATCATCCGGCTTGGTCCACACGACCGCCTGCTCCTGAGGCGCCAGGAACAACAGCAGGGTGTCCTCCGGTCGATCCGTCATTCGAGCCGACTCGAAATAGCCTGTCTCCGGATTGAGCACCGTCCTATTCCCCGAAAATGCCAACATTCGTGTCGTGGTACTATCGAACGGGTCGTCCGCATCTCGGAACACATCAGGCATCAATGGAATCAACTGCGAGTTGTGTGGACTGTCCCAAGGCTCGTCCAAATGAAAACTGTGGTAGAGCGGCGAAAAACCGACGTATTTCAACACGTGGACCCGCCAACTGAGATTCCGCCGAAAATAGGATTTCCTCGTCAGAGCGTCCCGCAGCTTTTCGGGAAAGATCTTGTCGCGTCGCAGCCGATCGACCACGACGCGCGTGCTACGAAAGAGGCGTTTCAACTCAAACGGAACACGTTTCTCGTTGGCGCATAAAGGTTCGCCGAGCATCTGCGCCGCCCAGCGTTCAACCTGTGCCGCGTCAATCCACTCTCTTCCATGACGCGTCAGCATTGCGCGAAACAGAGGCTGTGGAGTCGAGCGGGGCAAACGGAATACATTCTTCATGATTCCGAACAGCGTCACGACTTCCCCGACATCGCCGATCGACCCGAGCAAATCGTCGATGTCGACGTCAACGTCCTGTGGCTTCGTCCACGGAACCGACATGTCTTTGCCGACGATGCCTCCGATCACAATTGAATTCCATGGATCAGACAGATCTCTCATCGAGGGTGAGCTTGCAGACGGCTCACCATCGAAAGCCATCTCGGGCGAAATGAACATGCAGTAGCGCGTGTCGGTCGAGTCGGCGGGTTCGCCCGCGAGACGAAATTCGGCAGGCATCTCCTTGAGTAGCTTGCGGTTCGCATCGCTATCCCAAGGCTGGGTCTGATCAAATCGCTGGTAGAGTTCTTCGTAGCCCAGCATGGGCAGAATCTGAACACGCCAACTGAGCTTGAGTTCGTCCTGTCTCTCGCGGGCGCGCATCTCGGGAAAGTTACGCTTCTTCTCTTGATAGGCAAGGAATGCACCCAGCACCTTGTAGGCGGTTCCGTAGTAGGCTCGACCACGATAGGTCAATTCGTTGTCGTCGACGGAAAGGACGGGTGCCGGTGCGGCAGGCAAATCGATTCGATTCGGTAGATGCTTCGGCGCCCTGTAGGTCGGAACTTCCAACTGAGCCAATTCCCCAAACCAATCCTGCTCGGGTATGCCTGTTGAAATCTCGGGCGAGAGCACTGCGGTCCACTTCGATGCGGACGTGTTGCCAGGAACGTTCACCAAACTGCCGTTGAGAAACGCTCCGGAAACTCCGTTTGATCGATTTTCGATCACATCACGCCACGAAAGAAGTGACGGACGTGTCCAGATCGCCGCCCGCTCCGGCCCGGCAAAAATGACAGCGAGCTTTCGGCTCGACGCTCGCGGCGAGGGCCAATCGTCAACGCAACTCCGCAGCACTCGGTCGATACCGCGATAGGGACTTCGCCCCTTCGTTGGGTCGGCACCATAGACTTTCGGCATCTCCGCCACCAACCTGAGGTTGTGGTCGCTATCCCAGGGCTCATCGAAGTGGAACCGATCATGCAGATCCTTTTGGCCGAGCCATGGCAACAGATGAACTCGCCAGGAGAGCCCCGATGATTCAGGAATCCTGAGATGAGGCAGGGCTGCGGCGATTTCCGCGAGTCGTCGCTCAACCTCACCTTTGTCGGACTCGACGTTAGTGGACTCTGGACCGCGTCGCTGTGCCCCATCGTTCGACAGTTCCAGTGGTTTGTCGGGTTCGGAGAGCAAGCGACGGATCGAAACGACTTCGCCGCCGTTGGCGCTTCTTAGTGCATTCCACTTTGAACGGTGGAGTCCCTCCGGGCACGGGTGCACGCTCCCGTCAGCCGTCACGAGAACGGTCGGCTGCTCGTCGTCCCAATCCGCATCCGGCCCCTGCGGGATGACTGCGTCAGGCTTGGTCCACGGGGCGGCAACGCTATCGAGATACAACACCGCGGTCTGCTCATTGCCATCACGAAACTGGTCCGGTGTGACGGTATCGGGCAATCGGTTTTGAGCCCGACGCAAGAACCGGATGCGGGTGTTTGGGGTGTCGTCGTCGTCCGTTCGAAAATCAACGGGCATCAACGGAAGCAAGCTCTTGTTGAGCGGACTGTCCCACGAAGCGTCTAAATCGAAGCGTGAATACAACTCGGAGTGGCCGAGCATCGGAAGTAGATGAACTCGCCAGGAGAGTCCCCGCAAGGAGCTCGGATTCTCTGATTCCAAAGCTCTCAAAAATTCCTGCGAGTATTCGATCGCCGCCGCTAAGTCGCGCACACGCTTGACAGCGAGATCAAAGCCTTCATCCGCGTGCGACCGATTCCCGCCGGCGATCGCAAAAAGGAAAAGGAATACGACGATCAGTAGGCCGAAAGAAAAACGCGTGCGCCCCGCAATCATCTTGGATCACCCACCCGATACGAAGTTCATCGAAACTCACCTTAAGCCTCGACCACTTTATCGGATTGGAAATGAGATTGCGAAGGGCTCGAACGCGTCTCAATGCGGAACGTCTTTCGGGGCGCGAAATCTCCCAAACTTCATTTAGCACTAGATTTTCGAAGCGATCTCCACCGCATTTGCCTTACAAGAGTCGACCGTGCGTGCAACATCCTCCGGAGCCGCCAAGGTCGGCTCAATGACGACGTTCTGGATCTCGGTGAAACCGATGAATCCAAGAAGCATCTGGAGGTATCCCTTCTGCAGGTCCATCGCCTGCGCTTCATTCGCGGTGTAAGCTCCGCCGCGGGCGTAAACGACCACGATCGGCTTGCCGGTCACCAACCCGCTATAGCCAGTCTCCGGATCGAAGCTGAATGTCTGGCCGGGCTGAGCCAGTACGTCGATAAAGTGCTTCAGCTTGTATGGAATACCGAAGTTCCACATCGGAACACTCATCAGGTACTTGTCGGCGGATTTAAATTGGTCGCAAACATCGACGACGGCTTGCCACGCCGCCGCTTGTTCGGCGTCGTGCCCCTGACCGTGAAGCACCTGATACTTGGCGTCAATGGTGTAGCCATTGAACTCCGGAAGTGGCTTGTCCCAAAGGTCGATGGTTTCGACCGTGTCGTCTGGGTTTGCTTGCCGGTAGGCGTCGAGGAACGCGGTCGCAACCTCGATCGATTTCGAGCGGGATTTACGTGGTGACGATTCGATGTAAAGCAACTTGGCCATTGAAACATCCTGTGCCGAGAAAGGAAGGTGAACGAAAACGAAGCGTGCTGGTCTTTCAGGCGAGATCGAAAAGCATCAATTCTGCGTTGGATGAAGCCTTGATTGACAATGCAGACTCTTCACTCACTGCGACGGCGTCGCTCGTGGCGAGCGATTGCCCGAAGACTTCGATGGAGCCGCGCAAGACTTGCAGCCAAACATGTCGTTCGGGACCGATCTCAAACGTCAGATCGCCGCCATTGTCGAGATCCGCCAAATAGATATTGGCGTCCTGGTGAATCAGCAAGGAACCGTCTTTCGCGTCCCTCGACGCAACGAGTTGAAACCCATTACGTCGTCCGGTGGGATCAAAGGCCTTCTGTTCGTAGCTGGGCTCGATTCCCTTCGCTTCGGGGATCAACCAGATTTGATAGAAATGCGTCGAGTCACTTGCCGAGGGATTGAATTCACTGTGGGTGATTCCTGTTCCGGCAGTGATCCGCTGAAACTCACCCGGACGAAGCACCTCGCCATTGCCCATCGAATCCTTGTGCTCCAGTTCACCGTCAAGCACATAAGACACGATCTCCATGTCCTGGTGCGCGTGCGTTCCAAAACCCTGGCCCGCGGCGACGCGGTCTTCGTTCATCACTCTTAGCGAGCGAAAGCCCATGTGTTTTGGGTCTCGATAACCGGCGAAGGAAAACGTGTGATAGGAATTCAGCCAGCCGTGATCCGCGTGACCTCGTTCGTTAGCGCGTCGAATCGTATACATCAGACCGCACTCCCATAGATTACATGTAAGGTAAATAGCGATAGTTCTTTGCGATGGGCGTCAGCCGAGATCGAACAGCAGTGCCTCTGTGTCCTGCTCAGCGACGGCGTGAAGGCCCGTCGCCATGCTGGTTGCGATCGCGTCGCCGGCGCGAAGTGTCGTGCCGTTAACGATCAATGAACCGCGGGCCACTTGAAGCCAGACGTGACGCCCCTTCTCGACCGTGTAGTCCAAGGACTGTTTCGCATCGAGCTGTGTGGCAAAGATGCTTGCGTCTTGATAGACAGACACCGTGGAACGACCTCCGTCGGGCCCGACGATTTGCTTCCATTGGTTCCGTTTGTCATCGGGTTTCACTTTCCTGTCGCTGTAACGAGGTCGCACACCGCGGACGGAAGGTTGAATCCAAATCTGCAGAAAGTGATTTGCCTCCACCTGTGACGGGTTGTATTCGCTGTGCGTGATGCCCGTTCCGGCAGACATCATCTGAACATCGTCTGGTGTGATGATGGCTCCTTTCCCAGTGCTGTCTTTGTGCTGGAGCGACCCTTGCAAGACGTAGGAGATGATCTCCATGTCTCGGTGTGGATGCGTCGGAAAACCTCGGCCGGGCGCGATCTTGTCATCGTTGATCACCCTCAGCGAACGAAATCCCATGTGCTGTTGGTCGTAGTACCCTCCGAACGAAAACGAGTGGAAACTCTTCAGCCACCCGAGGTCGGTGTGCCCCCGTTCGGCGGCCTGCCTCACGAGCAACTCGGTGGAATGCCGTGGCATTTCGGCAGCGTTCACGGATTCAGGCTGTGCCGCGACGTGAATAAGCCCCGCGGCGGTGAGCGACAAGGCGTTTCGACGATTCAATTCCATCTTAACTTCTCCATCCATTAGGTTTACATGTAAACTTTCAAGGCAAATTTTTTATTGGGTCACGCTTCCGCGAACCTGTTCCAAAGTACGGATCATTGACCGCAGGTCGGCTTTCTTGACATCGGCGAGTAGCGATGCGTGCAGTTGGAGGACGGGCTGATCCATCTTTTTGAGCAATTTCATTGCGGCGGAATTCAGTTCGATCTCAAACACGCGGCGATCGGATTGCGATTGTGTTTTTGTAATCAGCTTTAACTTCAGCAGTTGGTCGACGACTCGCGTGATCGCCGGAGCGACTTGGATCATCCTCTCGGCGACTTCCAGACACGGCATCGGCTTGCCTTCGCCTCGCAGGATCCGCAAAACGTTGTACTGAGTGAGGGTGAGCCCATAACTTCGCAGCAACCGCGCCAGGCGGTTCTCCAGCAAGTCGGTGGTCCGCATCAGGGCAAGCATTGCCTCCTGCTCGACCGAATCGAACGGACCACGTTTTTTAAGTTCGCTCTGGAGACTGGGGGCCATCGTTTCTCTCAACCCTGTATTGCACGCCATTAGTTTACATGTCATCTATCGACCTGTCAAGAGCTTGCCGTGAGCGTTTTTCCGTCGACGCCATCTTCAACAGTGGATCGAGGGCACGACATCCCGGCGTGAAACTCTTCGCTCGCTCGCATCTATTGCACGCATGAGACTCTCGGCGAAGGATTTACTCCCATTGCCCCGGCGAGAGTGCGCGCCTCGACGCCAGCGGGACTGCTCCGTCAAGAATGCCACCGCAACACCAGCGTCTCCGAATTAGGATGAGTGCCGCGTGATCCGCACTTCCGTTCGAAATGCTTAGCGTTAGAGAAATTTGAGATGAGACTGTGTTTCTTCGTTGCGACCTGCCCCCCGAATCGAAGCTTGCTGGGCTTTCTCGTCCTGGGGCTCGCACTGCTCGGTGGATCGGCTACGAACATCTGGGCCCAGGAAACTGAGACGGATTCGCCCTATGCGCCGTTCTTCAAGGGCATGGACTATCGGCTGATTGGTCCGTTTCGTGGCGGGCGGAGCGCTGCCGTGACGGGAATCCCGGGGCGTCCGATGCAATACCTGTTCGGTGCGGCCGGTGGAGGCGTTTGGAAAAGCGACGATGCGGGTTCAAGTTGGCGAAATCTTTCGGACGGATCGTTCGGAGGTTCGATCGGTGCAGTGACCGTCAGCGAGTCGGATCCGAACGTGATCTACGTCGGTGGTGGTGAAAAAACGGTGCGAGGCAACGTGTCGCACGGTGATGGTGTTTGGAAATCGATTGACGGTGGAAAGACGTGGGTCCACATGGGTCTGGACAGCACACGGCACATCCCCCGTATCCGCGTTCACCCCAAGGACCCCGACACGGTCTACGTCGCCGCGATGGGCCATCTGTTCGGTCCGAACGAACAGCGTGGCATATTCAAAAGTACGGATGGGGGTGAGACCTGGGAACGCGTGCTCTTTGTCAACGATGAAGCGGGTGCGTTTGAGCTGATTCTCGACCCCGTGAACCCGCGTGTTCTTTACGCATCGACCTGGAAGATCAAGCGCACGCCCTACTCCCTTGAGAGCGGCGGTGAGGGCTCGGGAATCTGGAAGAGCAATGACGCGGGGGAAACCTGGACCGAAATCACTCGCAACCCTGGGCTCCCCAAAGGAACCGTCGGCGTGATCGGTCTGGCAGTCTCGCCGCAAAACCCGAGCCGTGTTTGGGCGATTGTCGAAGCCGAGCAGGGAGGAGTCTTTCGCTCCGAAAATGGAGGAGAGACGTGGCGGAAAATCAATGACCAACGTGACCTTCGACAACGAGCCTGGTACTACAGTCGCCTCTATGCCGATCCCCAGAACGAAGACATCGTGTATGTGCTCAACGTCGGATTTTGGAAATCAAAAGATGGCGGCGAAACTTACGAGCGCATTTCAACTGAGCACAGCGACCATCACGATTTGTGGATCGACCCGAGCGACCCGAATCGCATGATCATCGGCGATGATGGTGGGGCTCAAGTGACGTACAACGGTGGTGACACATGGTCCACCATGATGAACCAGCCCACGGCCCAGTTTTATCGTGTCACAACCGACAATCACGTTCCGTACCGTATTTACGGAGCCCAGCAAGACAACTCGACGGCCCGCATTCGCAGCCAAGGACGTCGCGGCTCGATCACTGAGTCCGATTGGGAATCGACCGCTGGTGGCGAAAGCGGACACATCGCGCCAAAGCCGGATGACCCCGAAATCGTTTACGGCGGATCCTACGGAGGCTTTCTGACGCGAGTCAATCATCGGACCGGCGAGGTGCGTGCGGTCAATGTTTGGCCCGACAACCCAATCGGACGTGCCGCGGGCGATCTGAAGTATCGCTTCCAGTGGAACTATCCAATTTTCTTTTCGCCCCATGATGCCAACACCCTCTACACCGCAGCACAGGTCCTGTTCAAGTCAACGGATGAGGGTCAGTCCTGGACGGCGGTCAGCCCCGACCTGACACGCAACGAACCTTCCAAGCTTGGTTCGTCTGGAGGCCCGATTACGAAAGACAATACCAGTGTCGAATACTACTGCACCATCTTTTCGGCACTGGAATCACCACACGAGAAAGGCGTGCTTTGGACCGGAAGCGATGACGGTCTCATTCATGTCTCACGTGACGGCGGCGAGAACTGGAGCAATGTGACCCCACCGCAACTGCCGGAGTGGACACAGATCAATAGCATCGAACCACACCCCTTCGAAAAAGGAGGGCTCTACGTTGCAGGCACGCGATACAAACTCGACGACTTCAAACCGTATTTGTTTGTGACGACGGACTATGGCAAGACATGGAACGAAATCACCAACGGGATCGACCGCAAACACTTCACCCGAGTGATCCGAGCGGACCCCAAACGAAAAGGTCTGCTCTACGCCGGAACAGAAGCGGGGATGTATGTTTCGTTTGACGACGGCAAGCAGTGGCATCCGTTTCAGTTGAATCTTCCGATCGTCCCCATTACGGACCTCGCGATCAAGGAAAACGACCTGATTGTCGCCACACAAGGACGCTCGTTTTGGGTACTGGATGACCTGACGTTGCTGCATCAGATCGAATTGGAACATCTGCGAGAGGATTCACACCTCTATGAAACGGCTCCCGTGCAGCGCGGCTTGCGTGGCAGCGGACGTGCCTCGCTGACCCGCGGCGCCAACAAGGCGGGTGGAGCCTTCATCCGTTTCTTGGTGAACGAAAACACGGTTTCATCCGATGTGAAAGCTCGATTGGAGATTCTCGATTCGACCGGGAGCTTGGTGGAGGCGTATGCGACCAAACCCGAAGACGACGAAAAGAAACTTTCCATCGAGCCGGGGATGAATGAGGTCCGGTGGTCTCTTCAATACCCCAGTGCGGAAACTTTCAAGGGCATGGTCCTTTGGTCCGGTGGTACGTCGGGCCCGACGGCAGTCCCCGGTACGTATACCGCGGCTCTCTCGTTGGGTGAGCAATCAATGGAGATCGAGTTTGAAGTCGTCGCCGACCCGAACGCGACCACGACGGCAGACGACTACCAAAAGCAGTTCGAGTTCCTCATGGAGGTTCGAGAGAAGTTGAGTGAAACTCACCGCGCGATCAAACAAATCCGTTCGGCTCGCGACCAAATCAAAACCGTTTTGGGGAAGGTGAAGGATGAGAAATCACTCTCGGAAGTTGAGGAGGCCGGCAAATCGCTCATCGAGAAAATGACCACCATCGAGAAAGCGCTCTATCAAACGAAAAACGAGAGCCCGCAGGACCCGCTCAACTTTCCGATCCGGCTGAACAATCGGCTCAGCGCGCTCGGCAGCACAGTGTCCGTCGGCTCATTTCCGCCGACAGCACAGGCCTATGCCTTCCGCGACGAAGTCGTCAAGGCAATTGATGCCGAGCTTGCCAAACTGAAGAAGTTGTTGAAGAAGGACTTGAATGCCTTCAACACGTTGGTGCGAAAGAAGGCGGTACCAGCGGTCAAAATCGATCGCGAACCGTAACCCTCGGCTTCGAAGCGTCATCACAGTCAGTCTGCGGGCGTTTTCCCTACAGTGGTATCGCCCAAACGCTGCCAGGCCCATCGCATGAGATTGCGCGTGTCCGCATACCTTGCGGACGAAGACTTTGAACCGAGCACGACCGCAATCAGCGGGCGACCGTTTCGTTCTCCAGCCGTGACGAGACACGCACCGGCGGCTGAGGTTGTTCCTGTCTTGATACCCTGGTAGCCCTCGATTCCGAGCAACTGGTTGGTGTTCTTCCAAAAAATGTTGCGTTGATAGCCCTGTTCGCCCGTGGCGACGCATCCGTATTGGCGAGTGGCAACGATCTCACAAAACAACGCGTGCTGCATGGCTTCACGCGCGAGCCGCGCCAGATCACCCGCCGACGTTTGATGGCGTTCGTCCGTAAGTCCGTGCGTATTGACGTAGCGTGTCCGCCGCATCCCGATTTGTCGGGCCGTCCGATTCATGGCAGCGACAAACTGATCGTATCGGCATGCGGAATCCGGATCGGACTTATCCGTAAGTCGTGCTCCAAAGTGTTCCGCTAATGCGACCGAAGCGTCGTTGCCGGAAGGAAGCAGCAACCCGTACAACGCTTCACGGACCGTGATTGATTCACCCGTTCGAATCGCGGAGGTGGAACCCCGCGTTTGATCAGCTCGGCGCGAAAACTGTATTCGTTCCTCCAAGACCTGCGGGTTGTCGTCAGCAAGACGCAACACCACGAATGCGGTCATGATTTTGGTGGTGCTTGCCGGGTGAAGCGTGGCATCTTCGTTAAACGAAAAGAGTGCTTCCCCTGTTTCCCGATCAATGATCGTCCACGCTTCACAAGTGACGACCGGCGGATCGCTCTCCGCCGGTGCCGATCGCAATGACAATCGCTGTGCGTTGATCACCTGGGGATCGGCCACGGGGTTTTCGCGATCCAACAGGGTCCCGAGAGCCTTCCAAGTTGCCTCATCAACGACTCCTGTTGTCGAAAGGTTCCTGGAAGCTTGAAATCGCATGAGGGCCTCGAGCGTAGCCGGTCCAAAGTCGCCATCGATGGCGAGCTCCGGTGACGGGTCAAGACGATCGTTGAGTGTTCGCTGGAGTGCTTCGACAAGTGTTCCGAACGATCCTTTCCGCAGCCGCTGATCGATTTCGACACGACCGAATCGCTCGACGATCGCGGCTCCGATCTTTGCGGCCAAGCGATTGGCTTCATTGTTGTCAGCCCAACGTTGATCCTCGTTTCTGTTTGTCAGGAAACAGACGGCGACAGCACCACGCGGCGTCCGGATGATCCCCGCATCCGTGCGACAATTCGAAATCGCGCCGGTCTTGTGTGCGAACCAAGTACCGGGTGGAAGTTCGGCAGCGAGCTTGCTGCCATCGTCACAACTCAGCAAGTGCTCGATGACCGCCGAAGTGGATGCCTTGGTGAGAAGCTCGCCAGAATGAAATGACGAAAGCAAATCCACCATCTCCTTCGCAGTGGTGCTACCGATGCCGAACAGGCGGCTTCGCTCGGGGGAGATCGTCGTATCGCGTCGGTAGACTTTGGAGTGAAGCTTGGTCTGGTTCAGCCGCAATGCCTCCATCGCTTTTGTCGTGCTCGCAATCCCGATTTGATCGATGACGACATTCGTTGCCGTGTTGTCGGAATAGCGGACCATCAATCGCAAGTAATCCTCGACGGGGAGCGACGCGCCGGTCGAAAAATGATCTGTCAAAATCCCCGAACCGGGAACTTTGTCCTCTTCCTTGAGTTGAACCTGTTCGCGCAGGTTCAATGCACCGCGATCGGACAGCTGATAGGCCGTGACCAGAATCGGAAGCTTGATCAGGCTCGCCGTCGGCATGGGCGTTGTCGCATTGAATTGATACTGCTCACCGGTCTCGAGATTGCGAATCGCGACGGCGACGTCGCCGCGATGTTGCTTGACGAGCGGCCCGATGGTTCGTTGAAGTTCGACATCGATTCGAGTGATTGGAGCATCGGGTGCGGACGAAACCGTTGATTCTTCGTCTTGTTGGGCGTTTGAAGGATGGCTCAGAATGAGTCCGGCTAAGAACGCCAGCCCAAGAACCCGGCTACGTCGAAAACGTTGAATGTGACTCATCGGCTTTTCGGTCCTTGGAGCCATCTGGAATCCCCGCAATTTCAATCATGTTTCATCGCGACTGCGCAGTTTACGAAGGTCCACGACCGCGTGTGGATGCGCCCGCGATTGTTGGTGACGACGATAGGAATGACGCCTTCATTCAACTGGACGATGGCTGAATAGCTGTCCACGAGGCCTTCCGTCGGCAACTATCTTGATACGAACACTTCGCTCGTGAGTACACCGACAAGGATATCTTGCAGCGGATAGTCGTTCTGCTTGGCCTCCTGTAGAAGATCGTCAATTTCGAATTGGTCCGCACGCTCCATGTGCCGACCCGTGGCGTAAGTAAGCAATTTCTCGATCAGGTTGCGTGCAAACTGCTCCCCGCGACTCGTTGCCAGCGAGTGTTTGAAACTCGCGAAATCCGAATAGGTTTCCCCCGAGGGGAAGACGCCCGAAGCGTCAATCTTTTTGCCGCCTTGAGGCTTGGGGTACTTGCTCCGCCAACGCCCGATGGGATCAAAGTTCTCGAGTCCGTATCCAAGTGGATCAATCTTTCGGTGACATCCCGCACACGTTGAGTCGGTGCTGTGCAGTTCCAGCCGTTCGCGGATCGTCTTGGCTCCCGAGACGTTGGCGTCGATCGACGGCACATCATCAGGGGGTGCGGGCGGAGTGATCCCCAAGATGTTCTCGGATACCCAAACGCCCCGAGTGACCGGAGAGGTTTCGACGCCATTAGCACTCGCCGTCAACACCGCGGCCATACCCAACAGGCCGCCGCGCTGAGCATGCTCCTTGAGGCTGACACGCTGAAAACCGTCGGCCAGCCGCATTTTCTCCCGCTCGGGCAACTTGTAGAGCGAAGCCAGACGCTTGTCGACAAATGAAAAGTCGGCATCAAGCAAACGCATCGCGGAGTCGTTCTCATCCAAGAGATACCGGAAGAGCAACCGCGATTCTTGCTTCATCGAATACGGAAGGCTCTCGGCGTAGTATTCCGGCGCGGACTTTCGCGGCGGCGGCAGGTTACCGATCTCACGCAAGGCGAGCCAACTCTCAAGGAATCCGTCGATGAATTGATCGGACCTTGGATCGCGAATCATCCTCCCGATCTGACGCCGCAAGGCCTTCGGTTTGAGGAGGCGACCGGACTTCGCAAGGGCGAACAAGCGATCATCGGGTGGCTCCGACCAGAGTGTGTATGACAACCGCGATGCAAGATCGAACGGGTTCAAACGTTTTGACTTTTCAGCTTCAGTGATCTCGCTCAAGTAGAGAAACGAAGGGGAGCAAAGGATGAGCTTGATGGTGTCCAAGCCCGCTTGGCGAGGCTCCGTGTCAGCGGCAAGCCGCTGTTCGTACATCGATCGAATGCTCGAAAGATCGCGGTCCAAGAGTGGACGCCGATACGCTCTTTCGGCAAACGCAAACAACTGCTCCAGCGCTCTCTCGGGTGAGAAACCGCCGGCGCCGAAGACAGCGAGTTCCTCTTTCCCGCCTCCCTCCTCTCGGAGAGGTCCGCGAATCTTGACCTCACCGATGCGAATGTGGGGCAACGCACCTTCGGTCAAGATGTGTGATCGAACCACACCATCTCGGAACGTCTTGGGGTCGAACTCGTCCTTGTAGCGTTTGTTGACACTGATGACGGAAGCCCGCGATTCGTAGGGTCCATTTGGGAAAATGAACCGCGGTGTTTGGCCGGCTTCCAACCAGACCCGAAACTTCAGCCACTTGGGTTCTTCGTCGGGGACGATGGTCGACGCGAGCAGCGGCTCGATTGCCTGTGGATAGTGGATATGCCCTTTGGTGGCATCACCAGGGACGACGCCCAATTGAAACGGTTCCGAAAAGTCGATCCTGAAAATTTTGGGATCGTAGTGCGTGTCTCGGTGCATCGCTTGGGCGTGCACCTCGATGTCGTAGAGCCCCGAAACCGGAACCCCCTCCAAGAAATCTTCGAGATGTGCGTATCCGCCTTGCCGCGTATCGGTGTTGGGCTGCTCGTAGATGCAGAGGTACTCAAAATTGAAGACCTTTTTATGAGAGCCCTGCAGTTCTTCGTACTGAACGAAATGATCTTTGAAATGCCAGTCGCGGGGTTCCATCGATGGTTTTCCGAGCCTCGTTTCGACCAATCGATTCGCGGCTTGAAAATATTGATCCAACAAAAACCCCGATGTCACGAGTTCCTGTCCGATGTTATCAAAGTGTTGACTCGTATTGTCCTTCGGGAAATCGGCGGTGAGCCCCAACGTGTCGACGCGTCGATCGAAGAGTTTCGCGAGCGTTTTTTCGTACTCGCGATTGGACAATCGACGGAGCACCGTTCGACCGCCCGTGCTGGAAAACCTATCTTTGGCGGATGCGATCGCCCCACGAAGGGAATCGAGGATCGCCAACCGTTCTTCGTCGGATGGTTGGTCGGCATCCTCAGGTGGCATTTGCCGAAGCGTCAATTGGGCGACGATCTCATCGGTCGCGATCAGCGTTGGCAGCGACTCCAAGGGTAACTTATACGACTGGAAGTTTCGCTCCGCTTCTGAGTTGTCGTCGTTGTGGCAGTCGAGGCAGTACTGCTTCAAGAAGCCCACGATGCGCGTACTGTCTGCGGGCTGACCGTCCACTGAATCTTCAGCCAACAGTGGAGCTGCGAAGAGTAACGTTCCAACGGCAACCGTCAGCGCGAGCGCGAAGCGTGCAACACGTGCCACGCGAGTTCGATTGATGTGCATCGCCATGACAGACTACGAGTAGATGCCCGTGCTCGTTCCGAAACGATCCGCGTGAACGCCCATGCGATGCGCGAGCCCAAGCAGCAGATTGCAAAGCGGTACCTTCCCGAGTCCTTCGCCCGGCGTCTGCTTGAATTCTCCGTGTCCGTAGCCGCCACCAGCCAAAACGATCGGCAAATCCGAGTTCGTATGGCTGTTGCCGTTACCCATCCCGCTGCCAAACAGGACCGACGTTGAATCGAGCAACGTCTGATCGCCATCCTGAATACCGGCAAGACGAGTCAGGAACTTCGAAAACTGTTCCAATTGATACGTTTCGAGTGTCAGCAGATGCTCGACACTCTTCTCGTCGTTTCCGTGGTGGGAAAGGCTGTGATAGGACTTGTCGATTCCCAGATTCTGCGGCAAGAAACTGCCGCCGATTTCCAATGTTGCCACGCGTGTCGAATCCGTTTGCAACGCGAGAGCAATCAACTCGTAAAAGATCGGCAGATCGTCGACTGTGTTTCGATTCGCTGGCTTCTCCATCGGCGCATCGGGCTTCGGCTGATCATGCCATTGTCGTCGCGACGCGAGACGTTTCTCGACGTCGCGGATGGATGAGAAGTACTCGTCGAGTTTGTCTCGGTCTTCGTGATTGATCTCTTTGGAGAGTGCTTTCGCCTGCCCACGAATGGAGTCCAGGATCGAACCCTGCAACTCATTCGCTCGAGCTTTTTCAGCCAACCTGTTTTTCGATTCCGATACGAAGAGTCTGTCGAACAACTCGGCGGGACCGGTGATTGGTGGAACACGGACGCCCGACTTGGTCCACGAAAGTTGACAACCACCATGAATGCCACCTTCGGAGCCAACGGTGATCGACGGAAATCGAGTTTGCCGACCGACTTCATCGGCGATGAACTGATCGATCGTGACGTTGCCGTCGGCGCGATGCTTTGACTCGTGATGCAGGACGCCGGACAAGAACGTGTGTACCGCGAAGTGACCGCCGCGGATACCATGATCCAGACCTCGATAGACGGTCAGTTGATCACGGTTGGGTTCGAGCGACTTCAGCAACCGAGTCGCTTCGAAGTTCGCACCGGTTGTTTGGGGGAAGAAGTGCTTCTGCTGGAAACCGAGCAGATTGGCGACCGCCACAAACCGGGGCGCCTGGACGCCGGCCCCAAGGGTCTTCAACACCGGAACGGCCGAATCGCTCGCGAGACTGGTCAGGGTCGGTAACGCGAAGGAACCGCCGAGGGCTTGCAGCACAAAGCGACGTCGAGAATTGCGAAGTGTCATCGATCTTGTCTCCGGGCGGGCTCTCGCACACGTGCGAGAGAGATTGGAGAAAATGAAGGTGGGCGATTTATCCTAGTATATCGACCGCCCAAGCCCGATTGAACAGTTGTTTCGGCATTGCTGGGACGATGCCGACTTTCCGCCACACGCATCCTGGCAGTGGAAGGCGTTTTGCGTGGATCACGCGAGAAGATCGAAAGAATTTGTGCGATGATGTGGGTTGCGTTTTGGTAATTGGCGAGGTCGTGGAACGAGCCCAGCGATGAGCGTTGTGTTTTTGGTGGGGAGCGAAGAGCAACTGCGATCGGGGACGGATTGGTGTGTTGTCTTCGCGGAGACCCTTGGCACACCGGTCGTGCCCATGGTCGTAGGCAGTGAAACGAAAGTCCTCGCGAAACACGCGGAATCGGTACTGGCGGATCGTTTCGCCCGAATCAACAAAGGCGGAACACGCGTCGTTGCGGTGGCGAAGGACACCGAAGATCTGTTTGAGGCGTGCCGTGGCGAAAACGCAAAACTATTGGTGCTCGTCCATTCGATCGACCAAGAGGATTGGCAGCGGGACGTTTTTGAGAAATCGACGTGCCGAACGGTCTGGCTGTGCCCCGCCTCCGGGCCACCGGCAGATGAAACGCACGTCGTCGGCGGATTTAGCCAATCGGCATCCGCGACGCGACGGTTGAGTGAAAAACTGATCGGAATGCGGCCGAGCCATTGGGCGTTCGAAGGGTCAACCGATCTCGGCGAAGCCGCGTTCGGCGATCACGTTCAACACATTCGTGAGCAGATCGACGACCAATCAAAACATCCCGAAACACTGATCCTCGTCCCCGTTGAGTCTTTGTCCAAAGAGGATGTCGAGTACACGGTCGGCCGAAGATTGCTCGACCATGATTTTGAAACCTCCGTCGCGCTCGCACGCGATGGCCAGCCGATGATGCCTGGATTGATGTTTGCGTTTCGACGCTGGACGAATTCGGTAACGCCGCCGATGAATCGCGAAGAACGAATCGCACTTCAGGAAGATCTCGAAAGCGGTTCGCAGCCGAGTTTCGAGTTTCTGGGATTGATCAGTGCGGCGAGCATGTTGGCCGCATTCGGGCTGCTTCAGAACAGTGCCGCAGTGATCATTGGTGCGATGCTGGTCGCGCCTTTGATGACTCCGATTCTGGGTGCGGGGATGGCAATCACACTTGGCAATCGACCGCTGTTCAACCAAGCGGGAAAAGCGATTGGGCTGGGATTTGTTGGTGCCCTGGTGTCGAGTTGCTTATTCGGGTTGTTGGTCCGTGCGGTGCAATCGCGGGACCTCTCTCCGGAGAGCGCGACGGAAATGTGGGCCCGATGCAATCCTTCGCCGATCGATTTTTGCGTGGGTTTAGTGGGCGGTATGGCGGCCGCGTACGCGCGGACTCGGGTGTACCTTTCGTCGGCACTCGCGGGTGCGGCGATTGCGGCGGCTCTTGTGCCGCCGATCTCCACGGCGGGTTTGCAAATCGCATTTGGGGTTTGGGCGAGTGATGACGCGGGGACCCCGGTGATCGGTCCGCTGATCGTGGTGGGCATCAACGTGCTCACGATCATGACGGCCGCCTCACTGGTTCTTTGGCTGCGTGGAATTCGTGTGCGAAGTATTGAGCTGCGGCCGCAGGATCGCTGGGCGATGCGGATGTTTGTCATGTTGCTCGCGCTGGTGTTATTCGCGTTGCTGTCGGTGGTTTGACCGTAGGGGTAGTCCGGGAAGCATTCACTGGTGGATACCCCCAGAAGGCAGCCGGAGCTTGGCTCAGGAGTCCCTTGCTGACGCGGCGGGTTACTTGAATGGGTGGGAGTCCCTTGCTGACGCGGCGGGTTACCAGAGTCGAAGTGATACTGGTGAGCTGATGCATCGCTTTACCAGCGCTAAATCTCGCGGTCGCGCAACAGGCATTGCCCCTTCGGTTGAGCTATGCTGACGGTGCTTCCACGCGAGCTTGAGAGGTCATTTGTGATGGAGGGTTTGGGCGTCCGAATTTGGTTGTCGTGTTTGATGTTGCTTGGGTCGCTGTTGGTGTCGACGGCGGGGGCTCAAGACTTGAAATGGGTCACGAGCAAACCGCTTCCCGATTGGACCTGGGACGCCGCGGGATCGAAAAATGGCCAAAAGATTTACTTGCGAAAAAACTTTGCGATCACCCAGCCCATCAAGTCGGCGAAGGTCTATGCGACATGCGACAACAAGATGACGCTGTGGATCAACGGCGAGGAAGTCGGGAAGGCACGGGACTGGATGTACCCGCTGGTGACCGACGTTTCCAAGCAGCTTGCGTCAAGCCAAAACACCATCGCGGTCGAGGCGAGAAACGAAGGCGGAATCGCTGCGTTCGTGCTGAAGTTGGTGATCGATCACGGTGATTCAAAGACGATCGTGCTTTCCGACTCGACTTGGAAGATGTCGCCGAGAGCCGCCAAGAATTGGACGGCGCAGGACTTCGATGACAGTTCCTGGCGTGGCAAGTTGAAATCGAGTGGCAAACTGGGTGTGTCGCCTTGGGGCGTCCTTGCTGTTCGTCGTGGCGGGTCCGGTGGACAGATTGCAGCGACAGATGAAATGGAAGTGGCAGAAGGCTTTGTCGTCGATCATCTCTACACCGTTCCTCGAGAAAAACAGGGATCGTGGGTCTCGTTGACGGTTGGGCCAGACGGACGTTTGATTGCCTGCGATCAAGGCGACAAGGGAGCGTTCTTCATTGCCGTCGGTGACTCGAAGACGAAACCGACGGTGCGAGTCGAGCCGATCGACGTCAATTCTCCGGGTAGCTCCAATCGTCTGAGCGGCGCACAGGGTTTGTTGTGGGCGTTCGACGCACTGTGGTTTCATCGTAACGGCGGGCATCTCTATCGGATCACGGACACCGACTCCGATGGCAAACTCGACACGGCGCAGCAACTGCCGAGTCAACGCGGCGGCGGTGAGCATGGCAACCACGCGCTGATTCTGACGGAGGATGGAACGGGCATTTACATGGACGGCGGCAATCACGCGCCGCTGGCCGAGACCTCTCGAAGTCGTGTTCAATCGTGGGAGGAAGACTTGTTGCTACCGCGCATGTGGGATGCAAATGGCCATGCGCGTGGCAAGTTGGCTCCTGGCGGATGGGTGACGCGACTCGACCCCGAAACGATGCAACAAGAATTGGTCTGCATCGGTTTTCGAAACCAGTACGACATCGCTCTCAATCGTCACGGTGACTTGTTTACCTACGATGCGGACATGGAATGGGACATGGGCTCGCCCTGGTATCGTCCGACACGCGTTTGCCAAGTCGTCAGCGGTGGCGACTTTGGATGGCGGAGTGGCACGGGCAAGTGGCCGACGTACTACGAGGATTCCCTTCCACCGGTCGTCGACATCGGACCGGGATCGCCGACGGGCGTTGCGGCCGGATTGGGTGCAGCGTTTCCCGCCAAGTACCAGGACGCGATCTTCGCGCTTGATTGGACCTTCGGAACGATCTATGCGATCCACATGCAGCCTGAAGGGGCTGGCTACAAAGGAACAAGCGAACCATTCGTGACGGGATCGCCGTTGCCCGTGACAGATGCCGTGGTAGGCAAGGATGGCGCGCTGTATTTCACGGTCGGAGGTCGAGGAACTCAATCCGCTCTTTATCGAGTTCGGTATGTCGGTTCGGCGAGTACCGCTCCAGCCAGTGAGGCACTTCCGAAAGCGGTTGCCGAGGCGAGGCGTCAACGCAAATCGCTGGAAGCCTATCATGGCAAGTCGTTGAGTGGAGACGCGGCGAAGCAGGCGATCGACGCGGCTTGGCCATTCCTCGCCAGTGGAGATCGCTTCTTAAGGCATGCCGCCCGCGTGGCGATTGAATCGCAACCGGTCGAGTTGTGGGCGACACGTGCGATGAAGGAAGCCGAGCCGCAAGCAAGGATCACCGCCGCCGTCGCGCTTGCACGATCCGGCGGATCGGAGCACAAGAGTGAGCTTTTAAAGTCACTGCTCCAACTCGACTCGGCTTCTTTGACTGAATCGCAGTTGCTCGGCCTGCTGCGTGCCTACGCACTCACCACGATTCGACTTGGTGAGCCCGATGAGATGGAACGCGAGGCATTGATCGATGAACTCGATCCGCTGTTGCCGCATGCGAGCGAAGACGTCAATACGGAGTTGGTTCGAGTGCTGGTCTCACTACGCGCACCGAATGTGATCGAGAAAACGATGGCCTTGATCCGTGGTCGCAACGCCCCCTCGCTACCGGATTGGTCGGAGCTTGCGTCGAGAAATGCTCGCTACGGCGGCACGGTTCAGAAGATTCTCGACAACCCACCGCCTCGTGAGTTGAGCTACGCATTGATGCTTCGCACCTTGCGTGACGGTTGGACGCTCGCGCAACGCCGCGAGTACTTTGAGTTCTTGAACGTCACCGCCAAATGCGCCGGGGGCGCGAGTTACCCAGGATTCATGCGGAACATCCGCGACGAGGCGCTCTCCTGGTGCAGCGACGATGAACGTGTCGCACTGCAGGACATCACAGGTGAACGGTATGACCCGGTTCCTGATTTCGAGATCAAGCCGATCCAAGGTCCCGGTCGAACGTGGACGTTGGAAACGGCTCGATCACAGGCGGCGAACCGATTCAAGCAGGCGGACTTTGAGAACGGACGCAGTTTGTATTTCGCGGCCAGTTGCGGTAAGTGCCATCGCTTTTCGGGATTGGGTGGCAACATCGGTCCGGACTTGACGACGATCCCGCGCAAGTTCGATGTTGGCTACTTGATCGAGCACATCATTGAACCGAGCAAAGTCATCTCGGATCAGTATCAGTCCTCATCGGTACTCACCAGCGACGGTCGGAGCTACGTCGGGTTAATGAGCGAGGCCGATGGGAAAGTGGTGATCTACCCGGCGGACGTGAAGGCAGAGCCGATCTCACTGGATGCCGATGATGTGGAGTTGGTCCAACCCTCCAAAGTGTCCCAGATGCCCAAGGGATTGATCGACGGAATGAACGCGGAAGAAGTTCGCGACTTGCTGGCATACTTGATGAGCGGCGGGGACCGAAACGACCGGAAGGTGTATGGGAGGTAGAGGAGGGAGTAGGTGAGTGGGGCAGTAAGGCAGTCGGTGACTTGGTGCAACCGGTTTCGGACCCAACTGCCTCACTCCCCAACTGCCTCACTCCCCAACTGCCTCACTCCCCAACTGCCTCACTCCCCAACTGCCCTTCTCCCCGCTGCCCCTCCGTGAAACTGGTCTTGTGCCACGGTGACGCGCCCTTTATGAGTCCAGTATTCATTCGGCGCGGATGCCGGATGCGACCCGAATCAGGATGACTCGGACGGTGATCAGTCGGACTTTCGAACAACGATTTCTTTGCCTCAGCCTTGCCGCTGCGGTGATCGCATTCGCAGGATGCCAGCAGAATCCGTACCTCTCGGTACCGGGCGCAGGCGCTTATCCGGCGCAGTCAGGTGCCCTCAATCCTGCGCTCGGTCCACAACAGGCGATCGATCCAAAAGACTCACGATTGGCCGAATTGAGCCGTCGGGTCCAGTTGCTTGACGATAACAATCGACAGCTGCACACCCAGCTTGCACAAAGCGAGCAACAGGCGCAGGTGTACCGCGAAGAGTTGAATTTGATTCGCCAGCAATTGGCCGATACCACCCAGCAACTCGAAACCGCCACAATCGCGGCCCGCGACGCCCAGAACCGTGTGCGTGGCTTCCAGGCTTCGACACAAATGCGTGGCGGAACGACCATTCAACCAAACACGAACTTGAGTCAGCTGGCTTCGCGACTCAATCTTGGAGGACTGCCGGTTCGACAAGATGGTGACCGCATCCGAATCTCGGTTCCGAGCGACCAGCTATTCGCTCCGGGCTCGGCTCAATTGCTGCCACAGGCAGTGAATGTATTGGATCCCGTTGCCGCGCAATTGCGGAGCCTGTTTCCGCGGCAAAGAATCGGCATCGAAGGTTACACCGACAACTCGCAGGTCCAAGGCGGGGCCGCCGCGAGTCACCAGTTGGCGTCGGCACAGGCTTCTGCGATTCTGGACGTGTTGACGCGGCGGGCCGGTATGCCTTTGGGTCAATTCTTCATCGTCGCTCAAGGTGCAAACCGTCCGGCACAGTCCAATGCGTCCGCGGCCGGTCGAGCAGCCAACCGACGAGTTGAGCTGGTGATCTACTCAGAGACTTTTTAGAACGCGTTGGCACGACTCGTCGGTGCCTAGCCGCCGTTCCCGTGCTCCTCTGGCAACTGATCGAGCTTTCGGGAGATGAGCTCTTTCTCGGCGCGCGTCGGCGCGAGCTGCCACGCTTGATTGAGTGAATCACGGGCCGCGGCAAAGTCTCCGAGTTGTTTTGCCAGATCGGCGTGCGTCGCATGCCAGAGATAGTAGTCCTTCGAGAGCAATTCTGAGTCGATTTCAGAGAGCGCGGCCATTCCTGCTTCGGGTCCATCACGATAGCCAATGGCAATAGCCCGATTGAGTTGGTGAACGGGCGAGCCTTCGATGCGGCACAGCAAATCGTAACCTTGCGCGATACGTTGCCAGTCCGTGTCCTTGAAGTCCTGGACGCGGCAATGCTCGGACGCGATCCAAGCTTCAGCGTGATAGCGTGTCACCTCATCGGACCGATTGGCTTCGCCGAACCACCGGAAGGCTTCTTGCAAAAGCCGAAGATCCCAAGTGCTACGATCTTGTTCTTTCAGTAACAGGATCGCTCCGTGCTCGTCGATGCGGGCGTCGAGCCGCGCAGAGTGAAAGAGAAGCAGTGCCATCAACGCGGCGGAACGTCCACCTGCGGTGATCTCATGTTGCGCAAGAACGAAAGCGAGTCGCACCGCTTCCTCACAAAGCTCTTCGCGGATGAATTTGTCGGCGACCGAGGAGCTGTAGCCTTCGTTGAACAACAGGTAGATCACGGCTTGGACGTGGGGCAGCCGCTCCACGATCTCAGTTTCGGTCAAACGAGCTGGCTCGACACTCTCGTCGCGCAGGCGTTGCTTGGCGCGGGTGATCCGTTTTGCAACGCTGGCTTCGGTCGTCAGCAGAGCACGGGCGATTTCCTGATTGCCGAAACCACAGAGTGTTTTGAGCGCCAGTGCGATCTGTGATTCCGGGGGAACACAGGGGTCGCAGCAAACGAAGACCATTCGGATCAAGTCATCGTGAAAAGAGTGTTCCTCGGTAGGCTTGGATTCGTGCTCCCACTGTTCTTCGCCGAGGGAGCCCCAACGAGTGTCGCGACGCAGGCGATCAATCGCCTCGTTGGCGGCCACGCGGTGTAGCCAACCGGACGGATTTTCGGGGATGCCTTTGAGTGACCACGAAGAGAGCGCTCGCTGGAGCGCCGATTGAACAACATCTTCAACAAGTTCCCAGTGACGCACGCCAAAACGGCGGGTCAGGGTTGCGACGAGTTGCGCGTACTCGTGACGAAAGAAGTGATCGACCAATTGCCGCGGTCCGGTGTCGCCACCGGCCACGGCTGGTTCCTCGATGTGGTTCACATTCATCTCGCCGTCTACATTTCGGCCGAATAGCCGGCCAACTCACGAATTTCGATGCTGCCGCCGTGTTCGGCGATCGGACAACTGCGGGCAAGCTCGATGGCCGCGTCGAGCGAATCGGCTTCGAGAATCGAGAACCCGCCGACGAGTTCCTTGGCTTCGATGAACGGGCCGTCGGTGACCGTGCCGTCACCATTGAGAACTTTACCAGCCGGCAGGAGCCCGTCGCCTCCGTCAACCAGTTTGTCACCGAGTTCGGTGAACCAGACACCCCATTTCTGCATCTGCGTCTGGATTTGCTCGGGCGAATAGTCGGGCTGTTCTTCGATGTTGTCTCGGTAAACGAACATGAACTTGGCCATGATGGAATTCCTTGAAGCGTTAGGGGATGAGCGACTTAAGCGTCGGTTTCAGCAGGTTGACGAACTGTTGCCACGAAAAAGGACATCGGCCCGAAAAGATGTTGGAAATTTTATCAGCGAGATTTTGACGTGAGCGCGGCGTCCGCTCCGACCGCGACTCAGCCATCTTCTATTTTCATAGAAATACGAGTTGACGCGGCCGCCAACTGAAATTCTATTTAAATAGAAATAACGCGATGCACGCTGCCCCAGGGGTCCTCATGCCACGACCGAGTTCCGATCACCCGACGAAGCTCGAGCTTCAAATCCTCAAGATCCTCTGGCGTCGCTCGCCGATGACGGTCCGCGAGATTCGCAACTCCCTCGCCGAAGCGGGACGTGACCTTGCCCACACTTCGGTGATCACCACGCTCGGGACGATGGTCGAAAAGGGCCAACTCGGCAAGCTTGAGCCTGAATCGGGTAAGGCGTTTCGGTTTGAGCCCCACCTACAACGCCACGAAGTCTCCTCCTCCATGCTGGGAGAGTTGGTGGATCAACTGTTTGACGGATCCGCCGAAGCCGTGATGCAGAGCCTGTTCGACTCCAAAGAAGTGGATGAAGCCGAAATCAAGCGACTGCGTCGCATGCTGAGCCAAAAATTGAAGGAGCAAGAGTAATGTCTCCCATCGAGCACTTTGAATGGCAACTGCTTAGCCAACGTCTCTTGCTGACGCTGATCCACTTTGCATGGCAAGCCGCGCTGGCGACATGCGTTCTCGCCGTCGCATTGCGGCTGGTTCGAAACGATCAACCGCAGATACGCTACGCGGTTTCCTCGGGGGTTTTGTTTCTGCTACCACTCGTCGCGCTGCTCACGTTCTGTAAGACCCTTCCCCAGACAACCGGGTTCCTTCCCGCCGGTCCGATTGCGAATCGCGAAAGAACGATCGCGCCGAGCGCGATCATCGATGGGACGGGCCCCGCCCCGGTGTCCACAATGAGTTCGCAGGCCGGCGACGAACCAACCGCCTCAGAGTTCGACGTAGCGGCATCGAGTCCTCGAGTACCTGGCGTCACGCACCAACGAGACTTTGATCTTAACCCTTTCGGGTTGAATCAATTTGCACCTTGGATTTCGGTGCTCTATTCGCTTGGGGTTCTATGGATGTTGGTTCGAACGGCTGTCGGAGTCGGCGCGGGGTGGCGACTGTACCGACGGGCGGTGCCGATCACATCCGGACCGCTCGCAGAATTGATCACCGAGCTTTCCCACCAGTTCGGACTTCGACGTGTACCGTGCATCGCGGAATCCGATTTGCTTTTAGCACCGGCCGTGATCGGTCTGCTTCGACCAACCGTCGTGCTGCCCTGTTCGTTGCTGACTGGTCTGACGCCGACCGAAATCTCGGCGGTCTTGAGTCATGAACTTGCCCACATTCGTCGCTACGATGTTTTTGTGGGGATAGGTCAAAGGGTGTTGGAATCGATTTTCTTTTTCCATCCGGGCGTGTGGTGGATCAGCAAGCAGGTAAGTCGCGAACGGGAACATTGCTGCGATGATGCGGCCATTCGAAGTGGCCATGCGACGACGGGTTATGTCGAGACACTTTTGCGGGCCGCGGAATTGTGTTTGGCGAAAAACAATCCTCAAGCAAACAGCCCCATGGTTGCCGCCAGCTTCTTTGGGAGGAATCGAACAGAGCTGTCTCGGCGCGTCGAGCGTTTGCTCGCGGGGAACGGCTCGCGGCAGTTGGCGTTACCACGTGTACTCGCGATCGCGATGGTGGTGACCCTGTTTGGTGCCTTCGCGTGCCTCGGCGCTGTTGGCCAAGGAAGTACACCGACTGAGAACGAAAACGAGGTTCGAGTCTCGTCCGAGAGTGACGACGTGATCGGACGAGCCGGCGTCGCCAAAGACTCCGCCAAGGCCAAGCCTGATTTGAACCTTTCACAATTCGAGGCCTATCGACGGCATCTCGTGAATGCGAGAACGACCAAGCGGGATGTTCTCTTGAAGTACTTTGGAGGAACGAAAGAGACGGAGCTCGCTGTTGCCGACGGCTTGCGGTGGATTCTGCGTCAACAGCGAGACAACGGTTCGTGGACTTGCAGGCCTGGACATGTCGGTGGCAAGAACACCGGTAGCGAAGATCAAATGGCCGTTGCCGGAACCGCGTTGGCGCTGCTGGCTTTGAGTGGAAGTGGCAGTACACACCAAGCAGGAGACCATCAGGCCGCGATCAAACGCGGAACGGCATTCCTTATGAAACAGCAACTGCCCGACGGAAGGTTCCGAGGGCAACAAATGTATGTCCACGCCATCGCGACCTATGCCGTCGCTGACCTCTACGCATTGACCGGAGACGACGCGATTCGCGTGAGCCTGGAGAAGGCCGTTGCTTACTCGGTACAGGCACAGGACCCCGTTGGTGGCGGATGGCGATACGCGCCACGCCAAGCAGGCGATCTCTCGATGACATCGTGGTTTGTCGCAGGCCTGACGACAGCTCGTGACGCCGGCATTTCGATCCCAAAACCGACCCTTGCGGCGGCGAAGCGATTCGTTCTTTCCACCGAAACAGGAAACGGGTTCGCCTATTTACCGGGCTCTCAAGCCACGCCGAGCATGACCGGCGCGGGGATATTGTGTTTGCAGCACCTGTCCGGCATGTGGTCGATCCCCTCGAATCATCGGAAGGGCGAGACTCTGGTGAAGAGCGTTCATCTGCGAATACCGCAACCTGACTCTTACGAGTGGCTTCATGTGACGCAGGCATTGCGCAATCACGGTGGAGAGATGTGGGACCAATGGAACGAAGCATTGCGCGTCGAGATCCCCCGTCTACAACTCAAGGATGGGCCGGAGGCCGGTAGTTGGCGTCACCAAGATTCGAAATATGGAAGTTCGGCGGGGCCCTTGTACACGACCTGTTTCGCAGTTTTGACGCTGCAAAGCTACTATCGCGAGGGCGCGTTACCGATCGGAAAGACGCCACGAGACCAGCCAACCGGTCACAAGCCTCCACCGGGTTCGGTCGTGCAACTCTCGATCGACGGCGAAGTGGCGACAATCAGAGCATCGCAAGAGATTCAGATGGGCTTCCTGCAATCAATCCTCGCGAAACTCGAAGACCAAGGAATCGAGGAACATCAAATCGGAGTCCTCCAACATCAAGACGCACCAAAACACGAAGCCCAAGCGAAGCAGGAAGAAAAGCGGCAACGAATTGAACTGCGTTTTGGTGACGAGGCCGTCGAGATCCAAATGAGCAGGGCACTGCCGTACAAGTACGTGATGACTGTGTTGGCAGCACTGAAAGAAAATGGATTCGAATCACGGCTTCAGCTCAGCGCAGATTAGAGCGGAACACCTGGCTGGGCAGTCCTCCGCCGAATCACTAGCATGCAGTTCTAGGAATTGATTTTGAACTCATGCGATGGGATGAAGATGACGCGGTTGTTCGCCGGAACGCCTTTTGATATCCCGCCTGAGTGTGACGATTGCGGAAAACCCGAGACGGATTGCGACTGCACCGCAGAACAAAAAGCGGCGGCGGAAGCGGCCCGTCAGCGGGAGGCCGATCGACTTCCCCCTGAGAAGCAGACCGCGCGAATCAGCGTTCAAAAGCGGAAGGGTGGCCGCAAAGCGACCGTGATTGAAGGCTTGACCGCGAAAGCCAACGACCTCCCGGAGTTACTCGGTCGACTGCAAACGGCCTGCGGTACCGGCGGGACAGCAAAGTCAAAGGAGGACCTGCTGGAATTACAGGGCGATCATGCGGAGCAAGTGAGACGGTCCCTCAAGGAGATGGGATTTCGAGTAAAGGGTTAGGGTGCGGCGGCACAGGGACATCGACACAGAAGAATCGATCAGGGCCAGGAGAGTGCGCCCTGATCGCCAGCAGGCGTTTCGCCCGCCTCAAGTTGATCTCCGCCTTGCGGCGTTTGTCACGCGAGAATCGATAGCGGCTTGAACTTGCCACCGAGGACGGTTTCGCTTTCGCAACCGAGCCAGTTTTCGAGGAGCGAGGCATAAACGGCTCGGAAGTCGGTGTGGAATCGAAGGTCGCCTTGATCCAGGTCGGTAAGACTCGGATGCTTGCCGATTAACCCCGACTGAACCGCATTGCCCGCCAAGAAAATCGGCCCCGCGGTTCCGTGGTCGGTCCCGTCGCTTGCGTTCTCCGCGACACGACGACCGAATTCGCTGAAGCACATCACCATCACACGATCACCGTGACCTTGTTGGTTGAGGTCCGTGATCAGGCTCGTGACCGAGTCGCTGACTTGTCGAAGCAGCGCTGCGTGAGCGTCGGGTTGGTTGGCGTGGGTATCGAATCCGTCGATCCGCACGTAGTAGATGGTCGACTGGATACCGCCCGCAATCAGCTTGGCAACGGTGCCGAGCTTCTGGCCCAGACCGGTGGTGGGAAACTTCTTGGCTGGCTTGTACTTCATGCCTGCTGATTCGAGTCGATCGCTGGCTTCGACGGCGGACGTGGTGCTTTGTTGGACGAAGCCGAGCAGATCATTGGCGGCGGAACTTTGCGTCGCCGCGACCGTGCCGATGGCCTGCCGCAAGTCCAGACTGCCATTGTCCATCAACCGGAACTCATCGAGTGATTGAATGGATGGCACTCGGATGTCACGCGAAGTCAGCGCGAAGGGCTGCTTGTCGGCGCCCAGGTGCAGCGCGGCGGGGTCGCCCGAAGAGAGACCACCATTGACTTCGAGGTACCTGCCGATCCAGCCGTCGTTGCGGGTCTGGCTCTTGCGCAAGCAGGAGTGCCAGATGTCCATCGACTCAAAGTGTGAACGATTCGGGTTTTCGTATCCAACGCCTTGAATCACACCGAAACGATTCTGCTCAAGCAGTTCGGCGAATCCGGTCATGGCAGGATGCAGACCGATCTCGTCATCGATGGGAAGGCACGCGGCCTTGCTGATGGCAAGCGTCGGCCGTGCTTTTTTGTAGGCGGGGTCCGAGTGGGGGATCACCGAATTGAGGCCGTCATTGCCGCCGGCCATTTCGACGACGACAAGAATGCGGTCGTTGTCACCGCCCGCCGCGGCCGCGCGACAGAGTACCTGGGGCGCCGCTGCACCGAATGCCATCACGCCGGAAAGTTGCGTCAGGAATTGACGACGTTTGTATTGCTGGATCATGCCAATTGGAACTCCGGTAACGAGCAGAGAACGTGCAGGGCGTCTTTGAGACTTCTGTTTCGGTTTGCGCCTATTGAATCAAGCGATGCGACTTGTTGTTTCGCGGCTGGAGAAATCGGAACGGCGAAAAGCAACGGCTCGACCCAATCCACCAGCTGTTCGGTCGTCTTGATGTCGTGGCTTTCGAGATATTCGTCAAGCGTCGTGCGGGCAAATCGCGTCTTGTCACTATCAAGCACTTGTCGGATCAGATTCGCACGTCCCAACAAGGTCGACGAATTGATCCAAGTACGACCACCGTCCCAACCTTTGACGCTCGGCGGATAGTACAACCCGAGTCCAAGCTTTCGGCAGCCGTCCGCGATCTCGTAGTTGTTGGTCGAACCATCCAGTGCGCGCAGCAAGCCGACCGCGACGTCGACGGGCGACTTGATTTTTCGCGCACGGGCGTGCGTGAAGAACAGGTTGCTGGAAAGAATGCGTTTGAGCGTCGGCGCGAGCTGCAATTCGTTTTCGCGCAGTTCCGACGCGAGCGGTTCGATCAGCGCATCCGATGGAGCAGGCTCGTCGGCGACGAAATAGCGAATCAACTTGGAAACAATGAAACGCGGCGCGGCGTCTTGTGCGAGCACGATTTCGACACCTTGCTCACCACTGAACTCGCCGGACTGATCGAGAAACGATTTTTCACCGAAATCGTGTTGGTAACGATTGAAGCGAAATTTGTTTCGTTTGATTTCCCAACCGGTGAAGCAGCGGGCGAGTTCACGAATGTCGGTTTCGGTGTAATTGCCTTCGCCGAGACAGAACAGCTCCATGATTTCACGGGCGTAGTTTTCATTCGGATGGGCTTTTCGATTTGTCGCCGAGTCCAAATAAATCAGCATCGCGGCATCTCGAGAAATGCCTTGCACGAGTGCATTGAAGTCACCGAGTGCGTGTTGCCGGAGTAGATCGTTTTGCCGCTGCATCAAATCGGCTTCTTCGACTTTTTCCGCACTGGTGGCGAAGTGCCCGTGCCAGAACAGCGTCGTTTTTTCGAGCAGCGGCGCGGGTGTCGAGAGCATGCGGTAAACCCATTGTGCCGCCAGCTGCGACACGCTTCCGCTGGCCAGCCCCGCGCGAATCAAAGCATCAAGTTGCTTGCGGTAGGCGGTCGGCTCCGTCGCGTGAACCAACTCTTCGACGACTTCGGACGGTGAGCGCTCCGTCGCCCGATCAAGGACGTCGCGACTGGCACCAAACCCGGCACGACGGTACAGGTGCGCCACCGCGGAGAGATCCCAAGGATTTTCATCGTTGGGCTCGAAGGGTTGCCAAGCCCAAGACGGATCAATCATTTCAAGATTCATGACGGGCCTACTGTTGGACGCGAAGCTGCAGCGAAAGCTTGAGGTGATCGTCGACGTCCCTTAGACGCAGCGAGAGATCTTGGAAGAAACCGACGATGTCGAGTAACAGATCAATCGCCGCCTCCGCTTCCTCGCGATCATTACCCTCTTCGAGCATGTTGTTTGCGATCAGTTGCTCACGATTGTCGCTCAGGATATCGCGGAGCGTTTCGGCGTTCAGATTCGACCACGTGTTGTCCGATGAACCCTGGTCGGATTCTTTAGCGAGCGTCAGCGTTTTCGCCAGTCCGATTTCGCTGGACAGAATGAAACGGTCTCCGGCGAAACCCACGGTCGGCGAAAAGTTGAATTGAACGGGGGCCTCCGTCGACTCTTCCTGGCCTTCTTCGGCGACATAACTAGCCGTAACGACTTCGGCACCCGCATCGAGCTTTTCGATGTCCAGTTCGAGTTGATTGAGCCCATTCATCGCGCCGACAACATTGAAAAATCCAACGGTGCTTTGAAAGGTGCGTCTCAGTTCGCGGCGCATTTTTTCGGGATCACGTAGTTCCGCAATGATCGCGAACGAAGGCAACTTGAGCGCCGGGATGGGGTTGCGTCCTGAAAAGTCTTGGCGGGTCGCGATGAAGGCGACTTCGGGTGAAAGCGAACCGAGAATCTCTTCGCCGAAGTCGCGTCCCGCAAAAATGGTTGTCAGCCCCGCATCCGCCTGAGCGAATTGGTCGTTGGTTTCGGGACCGAATAGATCGCCGGCGCGCAGCCACATTTCTGAAAGGTCGCGGTACGTACTCAGGGTGAAGAGTGTTTGGTCCGGAGCGGTGATTGCGGGCGCGCGTCCGTTGCCTTCCGGACCAAAGTAGTATTCGCGTTCCTCGGGGATCCAGTCGGCTTCGTGTGGCGTCGCAAGCTCAACCGAAACCGTTTGCTTGTCGGCCAAAACGGTTGCCGTTGCGTACTGCGTGTGCTGGAGGTTGCTTTGAATGCCTCCGAGCAATGCTTCGGCCACGGGGTTGTCGATCTGCTGTTCGTAGATCTCTTGCGCTTCGCCAGAGCTTCGAATCGCGTCCACGTTCGCATAGGCCCAAAGCGTTGCGTCGCCATCTTTGGTCGCGATGGCCTCTTGAAAACCTTCGCTGTCAGCCAGAGATCCACCGCCATCGAGCATGCGGTCGATGACCGCTTTGCCGAGATCGCTGCTGTTGGTCAGCAACATTCGGTCTTCATAAACCGCAAGCCGAAGGTCGTTGGCACGATGAGCTTCGATCCCGCGGTATTCGACGTTTGCAACGGGAGCACCTTCGTTGGCGAGGGCGATGATGGCGAGTGCCTTGTCGCGAAGTTCACGCATGGTTTTGGCATCTTTGCCGCGAACGACAGCCGCGAAGCTCTCCGATTCCGCGTCGAACCCGACGGAAGCTCCTTGGGCGAGAAATGTCTCGATGGCTTCACGAATCGGCATGCCGATCATGCCTTCGGCCATCGAACGCCCCTGCTCGAATTGGCGGAACTGGGCAGATTCGGTGAACTGTTGGTACGCCGGCAAAGCTTCGATACGAGCGCGAAGTGGATGTTCGTAGAGCGTGTCGGCCAGCTCTTTGGCGTGCGACAGTTCCGCGTAAATCACGGTGGACGGCGGAAAAAGACCGGCGTCACCGGCGACGCAAGGAGCGATCGGAGTGAGGCAAAGCAGCCCCAGCAGAATTCGTTTCATGGCAGGCAGATCACGCTGAGAACGGACGTGGAGTGTGATGGTAACCCGTTGGTAGAGACTGGTACCCGGCTCGGGCACGATTCGATTCAAGAAACCGACTCTTGGTGAGACGATTGTTCAAAATTTGGTTTTTCAGCAAGGGAATTGCTCTTCGGCGGTTGAGACAGCCCTTGTGGATTTCGCGGAGTGGGTAATTAAACTGCCCAACGGTGGGTCCCCTGCCGTTCGACCCTTCTTTTTTGGTGCTTGATGAGCGATTCCGATCAGTCGCGGGACGACGAAAACGGGAACGCCCCGCCGGCCGCGAGTGCGCGATGGTCCATCCCGATCGAGGTGACCGTTCGCGTGGGCAACTCGGCGGCGACAAACGATATCGCACAACAGGGGCCCGTTGAGAACGCCGCCCGACCGCTGCCTACGCATTCTCCGCCCACGCAACTTCCGCCCGCGCAAGCACCGTCCGAGGGCGTACACCCAAGCGTTGCATCGACCCGCACGCCGTCAACACAGCGGGCTCCCGCGGCAGTCCCAGCGACCACCGATGCGACGCAACAAGTGAACGCAACCCACGGCCCCGATGGCCAAGCCGCTCTTTCGGAGGTCGGTTTGACGGGTCCTTCCAGTCTGGCGGACGAACCTCGGAGTCTGAGACCATCGAGACGTAAGACCCGCTGGAATGTTGCCCAACTCGTCACGCAAGCGATTTGGCCACACTGCGACGAGACCGCGCTCAGGGCGACGGTCTGGTACGTCCAAGCAAGATTTCCGGGCGGCATCAAAGAAGGCTCGGCGGTGATGATTCGCATCGGCCATCAACGCCAGCCTCAAGCGCAGAATGTGCTGCTGACGTGCCGTCACGTGATCTACAACGAAGAAGACGAGACGCTCGCCGAGGAGATTCGCTGCTGGCCCAATGGATCGGGCTACAACCCGGACTCGGATGATCGACGCCGGCGTTGGACGGCAAAACCGTTTCTTCTCCCATCGAACGCCGGCAGTTTCCTGTCCGAGGGCAGCAAGGATTGGGTGCTACTGAGCGTGCAGCGTGATGGCGATGACGTCGACCAGGAGGCTTACGCGCCGGGATTCGACCAGCCCCGCTGGACACGCATCCAGCCACTCAATCCCTACCGACTGATCGGTTTCCCGTTCGGGCGGCGGTTGATGAATCGCAATGTCGCCAATGCAGAAGTCTCACGCGACTTTCGGCTCTCCAGTACAGACCCTCGAACGGGAACGATCGCAATCACGGCGGGCGAGAAGACCGGCGGAGGTTTTAGTGGCGGGCCCTATTTTGATCGTGACGGTCGCGTCGTCGCGATTCATCGTGGCCTTGATGGAACGATCGTGGGAATCCACCCGGCAGGCATTGAGAACGAACTCGAGAAGCATGACTGGTTGGTGACTCGCGTCCGGCCGCAACACCTGTGGGTTTGGGGCATCCGAGTGATACTCATGCTGCTGCTCTGCACAGGCGTGTTTGCAAGTTGGCGAGCCGCCCAACCAGGAGAGCAAACGCTGCACGCGATCGAGGGCCTGACGACCAAGCATTTCCTTGGGCCGTCCCGAGCCTACACAGTCATTTCACAGGACAAAGGAGAACATGCCTCCGGCAGAATATTCGAGTACCAAGCCGCGGCACTCGGCGACATCGGCTCTGCGCTCACCGTCGAGGATCGACTCACGTATCGTCGACAGGTTCTGGGCTTTCCCTCACCAGAATCACCGCTCGAGGTCATCGTCCATCGACACCGAACGTTTGGAACAGTCGATGAGTTTTGCGACGAGTTTCTGAAGTTTGAAGAACCCGGGAAACAAGCGTGGATGAATGAGGCGACCCGACCAGTCTTCTCATTCGCATTCTCCACACCGGCTAAAGAGGCTAAGAGTAACGAACGGCGATTCAGTACAGAGATGAACTCGGAAGCGATCTGGGTCATCTACGACAAGAATTCGGAGCTCAATATCGAAGCCAAATTCTCTTTGGGAAACGACTCACCATTAAAAAGTGGCCAACAAAAATTTGGTTTCAGTCAATCAATGAGCTTGGACCGATTTGAATTGGTTGGCTACTCGTTTAGCCAACAAGGCCCACCAAACTTCAATGGGGGCCCCAGGGAAGGTCCCAAGATTTCTCTCGAATTCGAATCCGCCTCGAAACGTTACTCCATCAGTTCTCAGTGAAGTAATCAACGAGAGCACGAGCCTGTTCTGGTGTCAGATTTTTCTCGTTGTTGTTCTGCAGAATGTTGAGGATCAAGTCGCGAATTTTTAGGTTGTTGGTGGAGCCAACGATTTGCTGATAGGTCGGCGCCGCCAACAAGGGCGCACCGTCCGTGTCACGGCCATAGGGAGTGTCATTTGTTACCCCCGCAAAGCCATCGGGAGACATCGTTGTCATCACCTGCAAACCGACAGCACCAAACGAACAAGGCGCACAAGCGCTAGCACACCCTGTGTTGACGGTCGGCACCTGGCTCGCACAGACGGGCGCGGGGGCGTACACGTGCGTGGGTGCCACCTTCATCGTTGGCGATGGAGCACAGGTCGTTGGACAAGCGACAGGTGTTGATTGGCAACACTTACGCTTGCCGAAACAGGCCGCTTCCGATTGCGACGATGTAAAGACGCCGCCGAGGAGCGTCACGAGTGTGATTGCGGTTCGGAGGGACATCATGAAACCCCAGGGTGCAGATCAAGATGGAATGAAAACAGAGGCATGGTCACTACAGGGGGTACTATAGTGGCCGGCCGATACCGCCAATAGTAGCGACTAGGCAAAATAGGTTGCTTTGCGATATTTGCTCGCTTGGAGCCGGGACGTGGTCTTCCACTCGGCCTGGGACTTTGCCGCAGCTTGGTTTTCACCGGACGGCTCGCGCCGCTCCAATTTTAGCGGTAGGGCGCAAGCCCTCCGGTGCGCACGCCCACACGGTGGCTCGGGATACCCGTGGCTTGGCTAAACTGTCGAGCCCAAACCGCTGCCTCGGGTTTTCACCATGGAACTGTGCGTGCGTCCACTCGCGTTTGCGTTGCTACTCGCTGCTTTGCCCCTCCCTTCCTCGTTTGCCCAAGAACCGAAGCCGGGCATTCCGACGGCTCCCTATCGTGACGTCACGATCGAAGATTGGCCCGTCCGTGTGAGCGAAAGGTTGCTGGCTGACTCACCGAAAGCGACGCAAAAGGCCCTCGACCTGCTCGCGGCTCAGATCGTTCGACTTCGCGAGGCCCTTCCTGCGACGGCGTTCGAGAAGGTACGGCGTGTCAGGATTTGGTTCTCACCGCCCTATCCCGGCTTTGGACCCAGCGGTGAGTACCATCCCAGTGCGGGTTGGCTCCGTCGCAATGGTCGTCCGGAGGGGCTTCATCGCTGCATCGAGTTCACGAACGTCAAGCGCTTTGAGGCCGAGATCGAGCGGATGCCGGTCTTGCTACTTCACGAAGTCGCGCATGCCTATCACGACCAACAATTGGGGTTTGATCATCCGGAAATCGTGGAGGCTTACGAGCGTGCGAAGGCCGGGGCAAAATATGAACGCGTCGAGCGTCATGATGGGGCGGTCGTGAAGCATTATGCGTTGACTAATCCGATGGAGTACTTCGCGGAGTTGAGCGAAGCCTACTTCGGCGTCAACGATTTCTTTCCTTTCAATCGCGAGCAACTCGAGGCCTACGACCCCAAGATGTTTGCGCTGCTCAAACGAGTTTGGAACACTCCATGAAAATCACTGGATGTGAGGTTTACCAAGTCGATCTTCCTCTGCACGAGGGCAACTACAGTTGGTCCGAAGGAAAGAGTGTCGACGTCTTTGATTCGACGGTGGTCAAAATTCTGACCGACTCGGACGTGTTTGGTGTCGGGGAGGTCTGTCCGCTCGGACCGGTTTATTTGCCCGCGTACGCCAATGGAGCACGAACGGGAATCGCGGAGTTGTTTCCGCAATTGATTGGAGAGGACCCGACTCAGTTGCTCGCGATCAACCAGACGATGGATCGTGCGATGAAAGGTCACCCCTACGTCAAGTCGGCAATCGACATGGCCTGCTGGGACATCGTCGGCAAACTTGCGGGAATGCCGGTCTGCCATTTACTGGGGGGACGCTTCGCGGATGACTTTGTGTTGTATCGGGCCATCTCACAACGCCCTGCGGCGGAGATGGCGGAAAACGTCGCTGGCTATCGCGCCGAGGGGTACACGCGTTTTCAGCTGAAGGTCGGCGGTGTTGCCGATGACGACATCGAACGCATTCGCGCGGTGCGTGCGATTCTCCAGCCAGAAGACAAACTGGTGGCCGACGCCAACACGGGTTGGTTGATGCACGACGCGATGCGAGTGGTCGGTGCGGTCAGTGACTTGGATGTCTACATCGAGCAACCGTGTTTGTCGTATGAGCAGTGTCTGAGTGTCAGACGGAACACCAATTTGCCATTCGTGTTAGACGAAGTCATCGATTCGGTGGGCGCCATTCTCAAAGGCGCCGCGGATCGGGCAATGGATGTCGTCAACATCAAGATCAGCAAGTTCGGCGGCCTGACGCGTGCCCGGCAGGCGCGCGATCTGTGTGTGTCATTGGGCATCGCAATGACGCTCGAAGACAGTTGGGGCGGCGACATCATCACGGCTGCGATCTCGCATCTTGCCCACAGCACGCCGACCGATTTCTTATTCACGTCGACTGACTTCAATAGCTACGTGACGCAGCCCATCGCCGATGGAGCCCCACACCGTGACGGCGGACGAATGGCCGCGTCGACCGCCCCGGGACTCGGGGTCGACCCCAAATGGGACGTCCTCGGCGACCCAGTCTGGCGATGCGGCTGAGTGGACCAGCATCGAGAACCGGCCTCAGTTGCCGGCGAGGATGTGGGCGTCGATTTGCTGCTCGGGACGACCTTGCACGACGCCGTGGATCCAGCGGGTGAGTTCTTCGCTTACCACCAGCTCGATCTCCGGAACTTGCCGGAACGCGAGCTTGACGGAGCTCGCGTTCACGAACCAGTCCGTTGGTGTCGCAACGATCTCTTCGTGCGGAATGAACAGCGGAGGACAAAAGGAGAAGTACCGAAAGGGGCGAGCGATACTCAGCCCGACGCCTTCGGTGTTGACCGTGACGTTCACGATCCCTCGGTAACTTTGAAAGGCGATTCCGGCTCCGAACAGAAACACGGACTCCATACGTCGCGAGGCGGCCCCTTGAATGGCCGTCTGAACGCCGTATCTGGCCGCGAGTTGTCGCCACCGGAACGCAGCTCGATAGTGAACCGCGAGAAAGATCGCCCCCGCAATGAACGCTCCAAACCCACATCCGACGATCTGAACGGCCAGACTCGCCTCTGCCAGCAACGCCAATCGGCTTGAAACGACAAAGCAGTGGTCCATTACACCGTACCCCGTTGAAAGGACTTTCTATTCGCTAGGGTAGGTCACGAATTGCAAGGACGGATCACGAACGACGAACTGGTCGGGAAAGGTATCACACGGTTTTGACGTTCGTCTGACAATTCGCGGTCTGGTCTCTGACAGAATCCGAGCGTTGATGTTGCACGTTTCGGAGGTCAACCGTGTTTCTTTTCGCAAAGTTCCGCTGGCCGTTTGTCTGGTCGCTGTTAGCGTTGATCGGCTCCCTTGGGATCTTGGTCGGAGTGACGGTGTACTTTGACTCGGTGCGAACGGCCGTGTTCTTGTTGGAGAAAGGAACGCTACGTGAACACCCGCTTTGGAAGACGGCGTTCTATTTCCACGTCGTGGGTTCCAGCGCCTGCTTGGCTGTGGGTCCTCTGCTGATGTTTCTGAGGTTAATCCGCGTTCGCCGATTCCACGCCTTCATGGGTTATGTGTATCTGAACGCGGTTTTGTGGGTCGCCGCGCCGACGGGGCTGATTCTCAGTCCTGTTGCGAAAGCGGGATGGCCATCGGCGCTGGGATTCACCGTGACGGGGGTCCTTTGGTGGTGGTCGACTTGGCGTGGCTACCAGACGCTCGGGGAGATCGATCTACGCCCCCACATCCGTTGGATGCTGCGGTCGTACACCATCGCACTCAGCGCGGTGTGGTTCCGAGTCGTTCATCAATTGATCGCATTCGGGCTACCGGCTGTAAGTGACTCCTCCAACTACATCGCTTCGGTTTGGTTGAGCTTGGCGATCAGTGTCTGGATCTCTGAGGCGTGCATTCATCGACATTTCGGTCGTGATCGATCGGCAACGGGCCGTGCGACACGTTCACTTGCGACACAGGAGATTTTGTGATGAACCGCTACCTTTCGATTCCACTCGTTCTGACCTTGGCCGTCTTTTCCAGCGTCTGGTTTTCGCAGCGATCCAGTGGAGATCGGTTGCTAACGACCACCTTGACTTCCAAGGGTCGAGACAGGGCAAGAGAGCCTCTTCGCGAGTTGCTACCTGCGGAGGAAGTCGAAGCGATGATTCTCAAGGACTGGCCGACACTCAGTCCCCGCGAGCTCTTTTCACGCCGCGTACCAACGATGATGTACCATGCTCGGCTGATCGCGGAGCCCCAGCGTCAACCGAGCACGCATTTTCTCTGGGATCTCGAGGTCACCGTGTTTTCGGAAGAGCACCACTATCCGATTCATGTCGACCGAGAGAGCGGTACCGCGCACGTTTTCGCCGACAACCAATGGCTGCCATACGACGCCTGGCGTATCAATGCTCAAGCAGGCGGCCTGATCCCGGGGGTCGAAAACGTTGAAACGGAAGTATTTGTACCCGGGAACGTGCCCGGCTCAGGCGTTGACACCTGATTGCGATCAATCAACGACGCGCGCGGTTCCTTCCAGTTCGTTGAGGGCGCGATTGATAACGCGAACGCGATACTTTCCGTTGGAGTTGAATCCATTGGTGTACTTCAATCCGGAACGCATTTGCTGAAGGACCGGTCGTGCTTGTTCATCAATTTCATCAAGCACGATCGCGGCGTGCAGGCGTTCCCACTGGGCACCGGAGGTCATTTCGTCGATCAAGACCGACAACGCTTTCTCGGGTGCATCCATTCGGCAAAGTGCCCGTGCGGCTGCGGTGCGGACGGCAGACGAATCATCCCCGAGCATCGGCATGACGACCGATTGAGCCGACTTTTTTGCTTGTTTCCCGATATTGCCGATGCCCACGGCCGCCCAATAGCGAACCACACTGTCGGCGTCGCTCGCGCGTTCCGTCAACTGCTCGAGGACGTCGATGCCTTCGGAGGCCATCACGGCGGTTTCAGCGATTCGAGCGTTGACCGCCTCCCGCCCAGGTTGCCGCAGGATTTCGTACTCGCTGCCGACCGATGCGCGGCGCTCGTGAATGATCGGTTCGGGGATCAATCCGAGGTCCCCCGTTTCCCGCACCCAAGCCAGATGAGCTTCGCGCATTCGCGTGAGCACCGGCGCGTAGCTCGCGTCTTCGGCGAGATTATGGATCTGGTGTGGATCAACGTTGCAGTCATAGAGTTCTTCGACAGGCTTGGTGGCAGAGAAAAGATGCTCGGCCTCGGGCGGCAGTTGGCCGGCCTCGTGCAGACGTCGCAACTCGCGCATCGTGGCGCCCTTTTCGGGCGTGTTCATGTATTGATAGAAGGTCTTGAGCGGCTCGTAGTTGCGGATGTAACGAAAACGTTTGTCGCGGACGGTGCGAATGATGTCGTATCGCTCGTCCATCCGATCACGGGCACCGTAGACATAGTCACGGGGCTCGCCGGCGCCCGCCCCAAGAAAGGCGCGACCTTGCACTTCGCTGGGCACGCTCACCCCCGCGAGGCTCAGCACCGTGGGGCCAAAGTCGATTGAGCTGACGAGCTGATCGGAAACGGAACCGGGGCTGGCTTGGCCCGCCTCTCGATACGCTTCCGGGATTCGCACAACCAGCGGAATCTGCGTCCCTGAGTCATAGAGCCAGCGTTTGGCTCGCGGCAAACCGACGCCATGGTCGGACCAGTACATGATGATCGTGTTTTCATAGAGGCCGTCCTCTTTGAGTTGATCGATGAGTTCCCCGGCCCAATGATCCATCGCGGTGATCAGTTCATAATTGCGTTTCCAGTCCTCGCGGATGACGGGCGTGTCCGCGTAGTAAGGCGGCAGAGGAAGTGACTGGGGATTTTGGCGTTCGGCGGCGGTAAGGCTTTTGGTCACCGACTCGTACTTCGACTTTTTTGCGATCCCCGATTCGTGACATCCGGTGAAATTGAAAACGGCGAAGAAGGGTTGGTCGGCCTTCTTACGTTTGCGCCAATGTGCCTTGCCCGAGGAGTCATCCCAAGTGCCTTTGGGTGTCTCGAATTGGTAGTCCTGCTTTGAGTTGTTCGAACAGTAATAGCCGGCTTGACGCAAATAGGTCGGAAACGGCTTGATCGAATCGGGAAGCTTGGCGGTGCAACGCATGTGGTGCGTCCCGAGTGTGGTCTGATACAGGCCGGTGATGATTCCGCTTCGGCAAGGCGCGCAGACGCCGGCGGTCGTGAACGCGTTGGAGAATCGCACGCCTTCGGTTGCCAGTCGATCGATCCGCGGGGTGATCGCGTGTTCGTCGCCATAGCAGCCCAGGTGCGGACTAATGTCTTCGCAAGACAGCCAGAGAATGTTGGGCCTGCGTTCGCTCGCGTTCGCAGAGAAACCGCTAGCGAAACAGATCAGACAGATTGCAACGAGCAGACGCATTGAAACGGAGCCCTGGTTCGGTGGGACAAACGGGTGTGCGGCCACATGATATGCCAAGCTGCGGCCGCGCTCGAAAGAATTCGGGTTGCCGAACCGGAGCGATTGCGTTCTGCCGTTCAAAACAGTAGCGGGACAGCGCGAGCCGTCCAGTGTCACCCTAATGTTCAATTGGAACAAAGCACCAAGCGTTGGAATCGCGACAATCGGAACGTCTCGCATCACACGAACTCAAGACCGCACATCACGGACCACCGCGACGCATTCGGCGAAGCGCCGTCACAAGTGACGTAGGCTTCTCGGACCACACACCCCCGGAGTTCTACCGATGCCGAATCTACGCACCTTGCAAGCCGAATTGCTGAACGACAATCGAATCACTTTCGACGAAGTCAATAAGATCAAAGCGCACATCGAATCCGATGGGCAACTCGATCATGAAGATGTGAAGTTTCTCGTCGAGTTGATGTCGAATGCCGAGTCGGTTTGCCCCGAGTTCGACCGACTCTTCTTCCCGGCACTCCGTGCGGTTCTGCTCGAAGACGGAAAGATCGGACTCGACGAGCAGTACCAATTGCTTCGCATGCTGTACGCCGATGGGCACGTCCGAGATTCCGAAAAGCAGTTCATTCAAGACTTGTACCATTCGGTCGACGAACGCACTCCTGAGTTTGAAGAGCTTTGCGAAACGGCAATGGGTAGCCCCGCCAAAGACTGGTGCACCGGTGGCCGAGCCTTCGGATCTTCCGCTGACGCCTCGGCGTAGCCACTCGACCACTGCCGTTGCATCGGCTCGGGCCCTGCGTGAAACTAGGCCGGAACCGTCCTGACCGCAGAAGCCGTCGCGCTGATGAATCCGCCCTCCGAGCAGCAACCGCTTCGCCTTTCAAAACCGATGATCGTCATCGGTCTCGGTATCCTGTTGCTAGCCGCGTTTGACTCGTCTCAACCATCGATCGAGAGCACGCGGTTCGCATTCGGAAGCGACGTCAAACCGTCGATCGGCCGACTCAGCGGACCGCGTACTGAGTTCCCTGCGCTCGGTCTCGCGATTGTCCCGCAAGGCGACTTTCGTTTCTTCCGTGTCGATGGGATCGGTGGCGGGCCAAACGCGACCCTTGCATTTTCCAACGTGTCCGCTGGTTTGATTGGTCGTATCCAGCGTTTCGATCCTTTGAGAGAAGACTCGTCGGGGCCGAGTTCCACCGATGCGGCGGTGTTGTGGGACACACCCCAAATGGATCGTGGGTCGGGAGTCAAAATCCACGTCGGCAGGTGCTTGATCGGCCAACATCGCTTTCGTGTTACAGTTCACGAACTCTTGCCAGGCACGGCCAGCCCTGCGGGCGAGTCGCGTGTGCTGGCGGACCTCATCGACAGTTTCGAGCCGCTCTGAGCGACCTGAAACACTCCGAGTGCGATTTATTGCCTGTTTCTGAGTCGGAGTGCCGGGTTGATTGACCGATTTCGAGATTGACAAGATAGTGGTTGCTGTCGGTAAAGTCTCCGCAAACCCCCTAGTCTTCAGCGGTCGGTCTGTCCCGCTGACCCAACGGCATCGAGAAAATCATGATTCGCAAAGTCCTCAGTGTTGCCTGCGTGATCGCCCTCTCGACTCAGCAATCGCCCGGGCAAACCGATGCCCTCGGCGGACGAACAGTGGCCGCATCGATCGCGCGAGCGGCTGCGGATTCGGTTGACGCGCTGGACCCGAATCGTATCGCGGAGATCGAACCTGCGACCGACGCGTTTCTGATGGCCGTGGAATCGCTTCGCGGCCATCTCTCGCGAACGGCGGATCCCTCCAACGCCGATGCATGGATTCGCTACCTGGGTATCGATGACGTCGTGGAGGGAATTGAAGACGATGTTTCAGAGGCCGCGCTGGCGAAGTTGGCATTCACGACATCGAAGCGTGGCGTGGGGATCCACCCTGGCTTGGAGATCGACGCGGTGGTCCGCGTCCGGGACGCTGCCTCGGATCTGAGTAACGCACTCAGGTTTCGCAAACGTGAAGCGATCACCAAAGTGCTCGCCAAACGTCTTGGGTTGCTCGCGGAGGAGTGGGCATCCGTCGGTTCCGTGCCCTCGGCGAGCGAGAACGAGGGCCTGCGTTTGATTCTCGGTTTACTCGAAAAGACGGGTCAGGACGTTCCGCTCACCGCGCGAACACGATCACTCTATCGCTACCCCAATTTGCAGGTGTTGGTCAGCGGCCGGTCGATCGAAGAGGTCGTTCGTCGTCCCGTCGATCAACCTTCTCCTGTGCGCGATTGCATTCTCGGGACGCGATTGATCGGAAACGCAAGACTCTGCGGTGATGTCACGGCCATTTTGATGCCCTCGATCGGCAGCGTTCGAATGCAACTGGTCATGAACGGCACCGTTGAATCACGGAACACCGGCTACAACGGGCCGGTCCGACTCCAGACATCCAGCCAAGGCCAAGTCCAAGCGACCCGTTCGATGACGATCACGGAATCGGGCGTCACACTCGATCCGGTTTCGACATCCGGAACGCTGCGATCTCAAGTCAACCGCATTGAGCATCGCTTGCGAATCGTCCGTCGGATCGCGCGACGCAAAGCGGCCGAACAAAAACCACTCTCAGAGTCGATCGCTAAACGCAAGATGTTAGATCGAGTCGCCGATGGATTCGCCGAGCAGACCGATGCGGCGGTGTCCAAACCGATGCCGGACTTGATGGCTCAGGCCCGACCGTGGCTTCGACGGCTGGATCTTGCGGAGCCGACTCGGTTGATCGGTTCGACGAGCGATTCCGTTTATCTGACGGGCACGGTCCGGCGTGACGAGCAGCTCGCGTCGGCCACGCCGCCACCGCCGGTAAGCCCGCTTTACGACGCCGCCTTCCAAATTCACGAATCACTCATCAACAACACGGCCGGCCCGATCCTCGGCGGACGAACGATGACCCGAAGCGAACTCGCGGCTTTGGCTCAGAAAGCTGGAAACGCACCACAAGCGGCTCCCGAGGAAGAAGACTTTGAACTCGACTTCGATCCGGTACGACCGATCATCTTTGAAGCTCGCGACGGCAAGCTTCGGGTCGGCATTCGCATGACTCGTTTCAAGCAAGGGAAAACGGAACGTCGACAGACACTCGAGGTCACCGCAACCTATCAGCCCGTCTACACCACGACGGGTCAAGTGATGCTTGAGCGCGTCGGCGACGCGAAAGTAGATTTCCCCGGCAAGAAGAAAGTCGGCATTCGCGAAGCCGGTTTGCGAGGAGCCGTCAAAGACTCGATCGCCGAAGCCTTTCCTTCGGTGTTGCTCGACCAACCGATCCTTTTGCCGGCGGACTTCAAGCTTCCCGCGTTGGCGAATCAACAGCTCTCGGTGCGGCAGTTCGAAGCCCGCGAAGGCTGGCTGACGGTTGGCGTCGGCCGCTAGCCGGCGCTAGCCCGCCCGATCATCTTTCTTTCACGCGAATGTTCTTGAAGAACACCTTCATGTGGTGGTTCGCATGGAGCTGCAATCCGATGGGGCCTTCGTCGCTGAGAACGACGCCGGTGTAATCGACGAAGGGCTCACCATTGAGGAACGTTTGAATCCGTTTCCCGGTGACGATGACCTTGAGACGATTCCACTCGCCGACTTTGTGAAAGGCCTCAATTTTATCGGTCTTCCCCGGATAGCTTCCCCGTTTGTCTTTGGGTGCGTAGATGCACCCGGTCATGTCCTTTTTGAGGCTGCCTGAAATTCCGATTTGCACTTGGTGACCGTCACCACGGACGAACACTCCGGTGTCGTAATAGTCCGAAGGCGTTTGGTACTCGAGTTCCAGTTCGTAGTCGCGATACGTCTTTCTTGTCCAAAGGTTCGAGCCTTGCTTGTCGGGATTCTCGGCGACGATCTGGCCGTCCACGACTTTCCAGGCTTCGGCGATGTCACTCTTCTTGGACCGCACCTCCCAACCGTCCAGTGACTTACCGTCGAACAGAGGGATCCAATCGTCGGCATGAACGAAGGGACCAAGGAACACAAGAGCGAGGGCGATCGGGACGAGACGCGGAATTTTCATAGCGGCGAACGTTGGTCAGGGAGGAAACGTGTCACCCCCGATTCTACACCAGTGCTCGACCGCTTCGAGTTCACGTAGCCCGATCCACCCGGCACATCCGATCCGCCCGCGAGGACGCTGTGATCGCGTCGCCGCACTCGATGTGCGCCGGGCTACGATTGGCCGACTCGATGAAAACCGGGCCGAGATTATCGCAGCTCGCGGTAGCGACCGATCAGCTTGTTGGTGCTGCTGTCGTGGGTCAGCGGTTCGTCGCCGGTTAGCTCAGGAATGATCTTCTTGGCGAGGACTTTGCCGAGTTCGACGCCCCATTGGTCGAAGGGGTTGATCTGCCAGATCACGCCTTGAGTGAAGACGCTGTGTTCGTAGAGAGCCACGAGCTTGCCCAGAACCGATGGCGTCAACTTTTCAATGAGCAGAGTATTTGATGGCCGATTGCCTTCGAACACGCGATGCTGCGCGAGTTCTTCCGGTGTCCCCTCGGCGAGGACCTGCTCCTTCGTTTTACCGAACGCGAGAGCTTCGCCTTGGGCAAAGACATTCGCGGTCAGTTTGTCGTGGTGGTCGCCCAGCGGGTTGAGCGATTTGCCGAACGCGATGAAGTCACATGGAATGAGATGCGTCCCCTGGTGGATCAACTGATAGAACGAGTGTTGCCCGTTGGTCCCCGGTTCGCCCCAGAAGATCGGGCCGGTCTCGTAGTCGACGGTTTCTCCATCGAGCGTCGTCGATTTTCCGTTGCTCTCCATCGTCAACTGTTGAAGATACGCTGGAAACCGTTTGAGGTATTGGTCGTAGGGCAGAACCGCGATGGTTTGTGCGCCAAAGAAGTTGACGTACCAGAGATTGAGCAACCCCATGATCATGGGAAGGTTCTTCTCGGGCGGCGCGGTTCGGTAGTGCTCGTCCATCTCACGGAAACCGGCGAGCATCTCGCGAAAATTCTCTGGACCGATGGCAAGCATCGTTGAGAGCCCGATCGCGGAGTCCATGGAGTAGCGGCCTCCGACCCAGTCCCAAAAACCGAACATGTTCGCAGTGTCGATTCCGAATGCCGCAACGGCCTCGGCGTTGGTCGACAGCGCGACAAAGTGTTTCGCGACGGCCGACTCATCGGTCTCCAATCCACCGAGCAACCACTCGCGCGCGGTGTGCGCGTTGGTCATGGTCTCTTGAGTGGTAAACGTTTTGGAGGCGATGATAAAAAGCGTCTCGGCGGGATCGAGATCGACCGTGGCCTCGGCAAAGTCAGTTCCATCGACGTTGGAGACGAAACGCAACGTGAGGTCGCGTTGGCTGTAGTGTTTCAGGGCCTCGTAAGCCATTACCGGGCCGAGGTCGGAGCCACCGATGCCGACGTTGACGATGTTGCGGATCGACTTGCCGGTCTGACCTTTCCACTGACCACTTCGTACCTTGTCGGCGAAAGCGGACATTTTGTCGAGAACTTCGTGGACGTCTGGAACGACGTTGCGGCCATCGAATTCGATGTTGGCATCGCGAGGGGCTCGCAGTGCCGTGTGAAGGACCGCGCGATCCTCCGTCGTGTTGATTCGCTCGCCGGTCATCATCGCCTCGATCCGCTCAGGCAAACCGGAAGCCTTTGCGAGTTCGATCAACCGCGAGAGGGTTTCGCCGGTGATGCGATTCTTGGAATAATCCAAGTAGATACCGACCGCATCAAGGCTGAACGTTTCTCCGCGGTCGGGATCGCTTTCGAAGAGCGATCGGAGATGTTTCGAACGGATTTCCTCGTAGTGAGCTGAAAGATCCGCCCAGGCGTGCTGTGTCCTTAATACGGCCATCTCGTTCCGTCCGGTACTCTGGTGTTCGGCAACTGCTGACATAACAAACTCTTGTGAATTTTGGTGCCAAACGACGGTCTCCGGAAAGGGGGCGTGAGTCGTCTTTGGCCCCCGGCTCACGTCCTAACGGTCCCTACGTTGGAAAAACGAGCCGACCGGGAACTTCGCCAGCGAAGAGGGAACTCGGCCACACTAGACTATGCGTCCGCTCGTCCGTCTCCTCTTGAGTCTCCCGAACGCCGTGAGAAACTGGCCCGCAATCGTCGCATTCTGTGTTTTTCACGCTTCGAGTTGCTTTCACCTCGCCTCCGCTGCGGACGAAGTGTCCTTCAACCGAGACGTGAGGCCGATCCTGTCGAATCTTTGCTTCCGTTGCCACGGCCCCGACGCGGAGGAGCGTGCGGCGGACCTGAGATTCGACGTTGCCGAATCGGCTCTCGAATCCGCAATCGTCTCGGGTGATGCAGACGCGAGCGAAATCATCGCACGCATCGTGTCGAAGGATCCGGACTTGCAAATGCCGCCGCCGGAGACGGGAAAGGAAGTTGATGCCGAACAACTCGAAACGCTTCGGCGCTGGATCAACTCGGGCGCCAACTATGAGCCCCATTGGGCATATGTCCCACCCTCGCGTGTGTCACTTCGGGAGGCTGCAACGAGGGAAACCTCAACCGCCATCGATCGCCTTCTGGAGCATTCCGCTCGCACGTCATTCGAGCCTGCGCCGCGTGCCGACCGCCGTGCGCAGCTCCGTCGACTTTCTTTCGACCTGACCGGCTTGCCGCCGGACTTCAACGACATCGCATCGTTTGAAGAAGACGATGCACCCGAGGCCTACTCGCGTCGTGTCGATGCACTGCTCGCGTCACCTGCGTTTGGTGAGCGGCTCGCCGAATACTGGCTCGACTTGGTTCGTTTTGCGGACACGGTCGGCTATCACGGCGACCAAGACCACAACATCACGCCGTACCGCGATTACGTGATCGATGCGATCAACGACGGGATGCCTCTCGACCGATTCAGCATCGAACAGATTGCAGGCGACTTGCTTCCCGATGCGACAATCGAACAACGCATCGCAAGTGGCTACAACCGCTTGCTGCAAACGTCTCACGAAGGCGGTGTGCAGCCGAAAGAGTATCTGGCGATTTACTCGGCCGACCGGGTTCGAAATTTCTCGGCGGTCTGGATGGCGGCGACCGTCGGATGCGCCCAATGCCATGATCACAAGTACGATCCGTATTCGGCGCGAGACTTCTATTCGCTGGCAGCGTTTTTTGCAGACATCGACGAAGCACAGCACTTCCGCTCTGGAACGAACTCCCTGCCGACGCGCCGACTGCCTGAGATCGACGTTCTCGATCGCACCGATCGACTCCGACTCGAGGAGGTCGATGCGGCAATCGCGTTGGCGGAAGCAGCGGGCAATGGCGCACAGCTTGCGGAGCTCAAGGCGGAAAAGGAACAAATCGAAAGCCGCAAACGCAGGACGATGATCACCCAGACGACCGAGCCGCGGGTGATTCGGTTCCTGCCACGCGGAAACTGGCTCGATGAAACTGGTGACGTGATGGAGCCCGCGATACCGTCCTTTCTGGGTGATCTTCGCGAGTCACTGGGCGTCGCGTCCGACCAACGTCTCAATCGACTTCATCTCGCGCGATGGCTGTTTGATGTGGACCATGGGGTCGGTCGGCTGACGGCCCGCGTGTTCGTCAATCGTTTGTGGTATCTCTACACGGGTCGTGGGATCAGCCCATCGCTCGGTGATTTCGGCGGCCAGGGCCAACCGCCGGTCCACCCCGAATTGCTTGACCATCTCGCGAACGTGCTGATCGAGAATCGCTGGGACATCAAGGCGACGGTCCGCGAAATTGTGATGAGCGATACCTATCGCCGCGCGGTTTCCGCCGATCCCGAGTTGCGTCAGTCGGATCCGTATAACGAGTTGTGTCGTTCGCAATCGGGACACCGTTTGCCCGCCGAAACGGTTCGCGACGCAGCGTTAGAGATCGCGGGCTTACTCGACCACCGCGTCGGCGGCCGGAGCGTGAAACCGTTTCAGCCGGCGGGGTATTATCGCCACCTGAACTTCCCGACCCGGAAGTACAAGCACGATCAGGGTGTGATGCAATGGCGGCGGGGACTCTACACGCATTGGCAACGCCAATTCCTGCACCCCATGCTCAAGGCACTCGATGCTCCGAGCCGTGAAGAATGCACCGCGGAGCGCCCCCGAAGTAACACGCCGGTCGAAGCGCTTGTCCTACTCAACGACCCCACCTTCGTCGTCGCGGCGCAGGCATTCGCCGCACGAGTGCTGCGTGAAACGCCGACCGTCACTGATGACGTCGCCCGTATCGACCATGCGATGCGGATCGCGATCGGGCGAGACGCCAACGATGGAGAGCAAGTTGCTCTTGTCGGATTGCTGCAAAGCGAACGCGAACGATACGGTGCGGACGCGGAAGCCGCAAAACGGTTCCTTTCGGAATCAAACGATCTCGCCCACTGGCCGACCACGACTTCATCGACCGAACGCGCCGCCTGGTCCAGCGTTACGCGAGCGGTCCTGAACCTGCACGAAACTCTTTACCGACCCTAACATGATCGACCACCTTCATCGCCGAACGTTTCTCTCGCGTGGCGGGGTCTCCATCGGTTCTGCTGCTTTGGCAACGATGCTCGGCGACTCCGCACTGCGAGGCGGCGAATCGCGTTCGGCATCAGGACTACCCGCGGGCGTGCCAGGACTTCCGCATTTACCTCCGCGCGTGAAGCGGGTGATTTTTTTGTGCATGGCCGGTGGTCCATCACACCTCGAAACCTTTGATCAAAAACCAGAACTGGAGCGACTGCACGATCAGCCGATGCCGGAGTCGTTCACGGCCGGACAACCGATCGCCCAACTGCGAGGTCAGTCGCTGAAGGTCCAAGGACCGATGCAATCGTTTCAGCGTTGCGGTGAGAGCGGTCAAACCATCAGCGATTACTTGCCGTTTCATCAAAAGATGGCGGACGACATTTGCGTGATCAAGTCGATGGTCACCGAGCAGATCAACCACGACCCCGCACACACCTTCATGAACACGGGGACGGCGATCAGCGGTCGTCCCTCGATGGGTTCCTGGATCACGTACGGCTTGGGCAGTGAGTGCGACAACCTGCCCGGCTTTGTGGTGATGACCAGCGTGGGTGGACGGAACCCACAACCGATCGCCTCGCGACAATGGTCCTCGGGCTTTCTACCGAGCCGCTACCAAGGGGTCGAGTTCAGCGGAACCGGCCAACCCGTTAGCTATGTCCGTCCGCCGGCCGGCGTCGATCGGGTCGGACAGCGTTCGGTGATCGACGCGATCGCCGCCATCAATCGCCAGCGATACGAAACGCTCCCCGATCCGGAAATCGAAACACGACTGGCCGCCTATGAGGTCGCGTTCCGGATGCAGACGTCGGTTCCCGACTTGATGGACGTTTCCGACGAATCGCAACAGACGCTGGACATGTATGGCGCCAAACCCGGCGATGGCTCCTACGCCAGCAATTGCCTGCTGGCGCGGCGATTGGCCGAGCGGGGCGTTCGCTTCATCCAACTCTACCACCGCGGCTGGGACCACCACGGCGATCTCGATCGCTACATGAAAATTTGCTGCTCGCTAACGGATAGAGCCACGTGGGCCCTGGTCCAAGACCTCAAAAACCGAGGGATGCTCGACGAGACGCTAGTGATTTGGGGTGGCGAATTCGGCCGCACGCCGATGTACCAAGGCAAGGGCGGCCCGGGACGGGACCACCACATCAAGGGCTTTTCGATGTGGATGGCCGGCGGTGGCATCCGCCCCGGAACGAGCTACGGTGCGACGGACGAGTTGGGGTACAACGCGGTCGAAGACGTGGTCCATGTCCGTGATCTACACGCGACAATGCTGCATTTGCTGGGGATTCGTCACGACCGATTTTCCTACCCCTTCCAGGGACTCGACATGAAGCTGACGGGTGTCGAGCACGCCCGGGTGGTGTCCGACATTCTCACCTGAGCGAGAGGGACGCCGAGACGGCGAATCCACGTGTTTTTAGCCCTGTACGCCGCATCGACCGGTCGATACACTCTGGGGCCCAAATTCGAAGACCCGAGAGTTAGCACGACGGAAGTCATGTACGCGATTATTGTTGACGGCGGACGCCAGTATAAAGTCGAACCCGGTATGGAAGTCGACTTGGATTACCGCGATGCCCCAGCCGGAGAGAGCATCACATTCAACAAGGTGCTCGCGGTGAAGGGCGATTCGGGGCTCACTCTGGGTTCTCCAACGGTGGACGGAGCCACGGTGACGGCTTCGATCGTCGGTCCGAAGCAGGGCAAGAAAATCCACGTCCAGAAGTTCCGACGTCGCAAGCACAGCAAGAGCCGAATCGGCCACCGCCAGCTTTACACTCGGGTTAAAATCAACGAGATCGCTGGCGCCTGACCGCCCTCCCGGGTTCGTTCGGTTCGCCGAATGCTTCCCCTCGGAGTTTCGTCATGCCTTCCAACCAGCTCTCCGACTACGAGCTGGGTGAAGTCCTGGGTGTCGGCACGGTCGGCACCATCTATCTCGCCCGAGACAAAGAATCGGGTGAACTCGTCGCGCTCAAAAAATTGCACGCGCGGGTCAGCCAAAACACGTTGATTCGGGCACGGTTTCGTCGTGAGATGACGATCCTTGAGCGGTTACGTCACCCCAACATCGTTAACTATCTGGGCGGTGGGCGTGACGACCAATCCCTGTTCTACGTGATGGAAGTTGTTCAGGGAGGAACCGTTGCGGACCTCCTGAATCGAGGCGGACCGCTCGCCTGGACCGCCGTCGTCGAACTCACTCGCCAGATTTGCAGTGCGCTGCAGTGCGCTCATAACCACGGCATCGTGCACCGGGATCTCAAACCGAGCAACCTGTTCCTCACGCGGGACGGCGTCGTCAAGCTCGGCGATTTTGGAATCGCCCGCGACCTGACCGCAGGTGACCTCACAGGTAGCGGTGTCACGGTCGGCACTCATGCTTACATGGCACCGGAACAAATCACTGGAGACCGATCGGTCGATGGAAAAGTCGACTTGTACGCGCTCGGTTGCTGCATGTTCGAGATGCTCACCGCACGCAAGGTCTTCCTCGGCGATGACTACGCACGGCTCTTTGATCAGCACCTCAAGTCGCCGCCGCCCTCGGTTCGCGACCATGCGGACTGCCCCGAAGCGATCGACGCGATCATCAAGAGTTTGCTCGCGAAAGCTGCGGAGGATCGGCCATTCAATGCACGGCAAGTCCAGGGCGTGATGCTGGATGTGGCCCGCGATTATGTGGGGGGGCAAGAAGATCAGGGCAATCCACCAAGCCCGGTGTTTGAGGCCGGACGTGAAGAGCTGGTCGAACGAATCAACCGCCGCGTCCAAGGTGCGACGGCCGATGTGAGTGGCAAGAAAGTCCTGCTCGCGGTCTGCGTCATGGTCGCGATCGTCTCAACCTTGGTGCTGATTTCTCAGTTCACCAATCCCGACGGACCCTGATCAATCGCCAACAGCCATTTCGGCGTAGGTCGTTGTTTCGCCCGTTGACCGGTCGAGCGAAGCCTCCGCGAAGGACTCGTCCGTTTCCCAGATGCGGACTTGGCACGCACGGGAACCGGTGCCGGCAAGCACCTCGGGGCACATGACCTCCAGCAGATATTTGGCCATGTTCTCCGCCGTTGGGTTGTAGGGCAACAAAAAGAGTCGGCATGGCTTGACCATCTCAAGTGCCGTCCGCGCGTTCTCATCGCCCTCGTGAATCAGAAAGCTGTGATCCCAATGGTCGTCGATCCAGCCTTTGACGCGGCGTTTTAGCTCCGAAAAGTCGATGATCCTGCCGACCTCGTCCTGCTCCTCGCCCTCGACAAAAAAGTCAGCGACGTAATTGTGGCCGTGGAAGTTTTCGCACTTTCCACCGTGACCGAAGAGTCGGTGGCCGGCGCAAAACTTGATGCGCCTCATAATCGTCAATGGCATCGGGATTCCAACAAGAAGGTGTCGTGTCGAACGGGCAACACATAGTACGCGGCCGTCCACCGCAGGGCGAGCTTGATCGGCGTTGCCCGCAAGAAATGCGATCTCCAAACGACTACTATGGAGGAGGCGGGGACCCGAGGGGGCCGCCCGGAAGTTCCGCAGCGAGAAACAATGCGCGGAATTGCCGCCTGGCATTGTCTAGCCCCGTCCCTGGGGTTTCGCCGGATGTGCCGTACCAAACCTGATTCAAGCGTTTCCGATCGACTGTCGAGTGAGAGACAATGAGCACCACTTCGCCGTGACAAAACGGTTTGCGTGAAACTCACCGAAGCGGCGACACTCAATGCCGGCCTGCATCAATCAAAACAAGACAGCCACGATGAATCCGTACCAATCTCATCCGACGCACGAAGCGTTCACCGATTCGGGCTCGGAGCGATTCGAGACCCCCAGTCAGCTCCTCATTCCTCCGCAGATCCGGACTTTGGTTTTGCGAATGGTTTGGGGATACCCGTTGATGCTCCTTGCTGCGCTCTATGCCACCTGGATGATCGGTTGGATGGAGTTGGGACATCCGCCACGGCCCTCACTCGATGATCCAAGTAGCATCAGCTGGGTCGTTAACACGGCATGCCTGATCACTGGCCTTCTGTTGGTGGGATTCCCCGCCGCCGTCTTCTTCGGCGCCACCATTCAGCTTTGTGATCGAGTCCGTTCACTCAGTGAACGATTCCTATCGGTGATCGGACTCTTCACCTGCTGGGTTTTCACCATCGCGTTTCTGCGATGGGATCCCTTTCTCGTGATGAGCTGGTTCATGGACTGACGCAAGTCTACCCGCCCGGACCTTGTGGGAAGGACGTCGCCTGCGGCAGCGTTGCCGCTCCAACTCGAGTTGCTGTGCAACTTGTTGGAGCAACGCGATGCATCTGAGACGTTTACCCGATCGACACGTTCATCACGTTGCCCCGGTGACCAGAGTCACTCCGTGCCGACCAACTGCACATTCTCGGCGCGAGGCCCCTTCGGGCCTTGCCCCACGGTGTAAGACACTCTCTGGCCTTCACGAAGGTCATTGAAGTGCGTTCCCTCCAATGCCGAACTGTGAAAGAACATGTCGGTATTGCCTCCCGATGGAGCAATGAACCCGAAGCCTTTATCCGTAAGCTGCTTAATCGTACCTTCTTGCATATCGATGTTCCTCGATGGATTTTTGGTGCGAGGGCGTTTCATGAAAACCGTTTTCGTGAACGACCGACGCGCCGCGTATTGCGAGCCATCAATGGCTCATTGTCTTGGTGATTGAGTATTTGTGATTCGACGTTACTTTCATCTTGTGGCGTGTCGCCGGAGACTTCTTGATCGCTTTCTTCTCTTGTCCATTTCACGTTGACCAAATGTGTTCTGATTTTTCGCGATGAGATTTCTCCTGAGAGCGGACACGTCCAAAGTCGATCAGTAAGCCCGTTTTCATGCAACAACGCTGGTCGTGCGACCGCCGGAACGCCGCTTTTTCTTTTTGTTCGTCTTGAACTTGCCACGACCGTTGCCCCGTCCCTTGCCACGACTTGAAGACTGTGAGCGAGAACCAGACTTCGGCTTTGAGCCGTTTGACTTACGCGAGGTGGCTTGTCGAGAAAACCCAATCGAATCGGGGTCTGAGATGACAAGTTCTTTCCCAAGCAGCTTTTCGATCGCTCGAAGCTTGTCCCGCTCATCCAGGGTGCAGTACGAAACAGCAACTCCCGAAGCACCGGCGCGACCGGTACGCCCAACGCGGTGAACATAGCTTTCGGGCTCGTCGGGCATGTCGTAGTTGATGACGTGTGTGACACCGTCGATGTCAATACCGCGTGCCGCAACATCGGTTGCAACGAGGGCAGAGACTTTGTTTTGGCGGAAAGCGTGGAGGGCCTTCTCCCGGGCTGCCTGAGACTTGTTTCCATGAATCGCAATTGCGTTGATGCCGGAGCGATCCAACTTTTTTGCAAGTGCATTCGCGCCATGCTTGGTCCGCGTGAAGACGATAGCGCGCTCAACATTTTCATCCCTTAGCGCACTGCAAATCGTTTTAAACTTGCTGCTTCGCTCGACGATCTGAATCGTCTGGTCGATCTTTGCGACGCTTGTCGACTTTGGACTCACATCTACCGTTACCGGGTTGAATAACAATTGGCTAGCGAGCTGCCTGATCCGTGGCGCGAGGGTCGCCGAGAAGAAAAGGGACTGACGTTCTCGAGGTAAATCCGCGATGATCTTTTTCAACGCGGGTAAGAAACCCATGTCAAGCATCCGGTCTGCCTCATCGAGCACAAACATCTCGACGTTGCCGAGCTTCAGGTGCTTTTGGTCCATGAGATCCAGCAGTCGCCCCGGTGTGGCAACCAGCACATCCACCCCACGACGGAGCGCAGCCACCTGCTTCGCTTGATCCACACCGCCATACACGGTTGCTTGGCGGAAACGCATGTGCTTTCCATACTCGGCGAAGCTGTTGCTGATTTGCACTGCCAATTCACGGGTCGGTGCGAGCACGAGTGCGGTTGGAAGGCAGGGCGTACGCTTTGGTCGCTCATTTCCCAGGAAGTCGAGGACCGGCAACGCGAAAGCGGCGGTCTTTCCGGTTCCTGTTTGGGCACACCCAAGGATGTCTAAGCCCTCAACGGCTGACGGGATTGTCTTTGCTTGAATGGGAGTCGGTTTTTGATAGTCGAGTTCCGTGAGCGCACGCTCCAACGGGGCGAACAATTCGAGTTCTTGAAAGGATTTCAATAGATCATTTGATGTTGAAAGTTCGGTGCATTCGCTGGGCCTGAGACTCAAACGATTGACTCAGCTGCGGCGGTCATCGACCACGCCGAAAGCGAACGGCGGAATCCCTCGACCAGATTCAGCCAAGGGATCGGCAAGCCTGCAAAACCAAAACAGAGGCGAACTCAGTCCGTCGCCGGCAGGCTTGATGTTTTGGTGAGACCCGTGACGAACAAGAAAGTCACGTGAATGTTTGCGTCGTCCGTGCGACGCGGCGGCTGTCCGTAATGGTCAAAAGACGGTCAGGAGGCTGCAAATGGCGAATTTCGCCAGCGGCAAATCGTTGTTATCAGTCGCAACCTGAACGGCCCAAAGCCGTCGCTCTCGTCCGATCGTGACCAAGAATGAGAGAAACCCGGTGTCGCATCGAGTTTCGAACTCTCCAAACCCTACACGCGCGATAGTGAATCACCAATGTCAGATTGCAAGAAATCGCAAAACCTCTGGCAGTTGGTCCTCGTTCGGAATCAACGCGATCTCTTGTCCAGGGACACTGTTGCCCGCTTTCCCACAGTCGGTGGACAGACTTAGGAACCGTTCGGAAACAAGTCCGGCGTTTGTCGGACGCGGTAGCGGCCGGGGAAGACCCGCTCCGGGCCTGAGAGCCCGACTCTCCCGCGAGCGGGAGAGTGAATGACGAAGTTGTTTCCGAACAATTCCTTAGCGGGCTTGTGTCAGAAGTCACGGAGGATCCTTTGGTTACCGATCACTGGAAGCTCAAGCACTTGCCCGAGCTTCCGCGGCAACAGAACTCCCCAGCGACTACTCTTTCGATCGGATGTCGCTGACTACCGAAACCAACTGAGTCACCAAGGGTTCGCCTGGTTGAGCTTGGAGAGCCCGCTCGAGTTCTTTTTGGCCACGGGCAAGATGCTCCAGCACCAAGTAGTGATATCCGAGCAGAAAGTGATGCGTCATGTTTGGAGCGGCCTTCCGCACCGCTTCGAGGGTACGCAAATGGTTCTCGTAGACTTCCTTGGATTGATAGAGGTCGCGGACCGCCTGCCAGTTCCATGTGTTGCCGAGCAGGAGTGCATCGTAAACATCCGCGGCTGCCGCGTCGTAATCATGCTTTGCGAAGTGGGCAAAGCCTCTGAACTGCAGGACGTCTGAATTCTCGGGCACCAGTTGAACGGCATTGTCCAGTGTCTCGATCGTTTCGTCGTACTTCTTCGCGCGAAACTGAGTCTTTGCGGTTTCGATGAGACGAAGGAGTTTTTGCTCGGCGGTATCAGCGACCGGGCCCGCGACCACGGTGTCGGCGGCGGTGACCGGTGTCTGTGCAACGATCGTCGTTGAGCCTGGACCGTGAATCACCTGAGCGGAGGTTCCGGGTGCACCAACGATGACTGTCGAACCGGGCGACGGAGAAACCGGAACGGGACACTGTTTTGGCTTCGCGGGTGCGAGCAGCGGTTGTGCAGGCTGAAAGTTGCGATTGACAGATTCGACCGCCGTACCGATGACGTCACGTCCGACGATGGTTCCCGGATTGTTGCTTCTCCGCATGCCGAATCCAATCGGTGGCGTTGGAAATCCCATCGACCCCATGCGTGGAGGAGTCAGAATCTGCGGTCCGCCCCAGGGAAAACTACCGCTTCGTTGCGACGCGCCCGAACCGCGTGGAGCGCTGCGAAGGGCCGGTCCGATGATGCCGCCGAGGCCGCTGTTCCCACCGGAAAGCCTTGAACCGAATTGGGCGTTCACGGAAGTGGAAAAGAAGCAAGTCGCGAGCGACAACAGTGCAGTGTATTGGAGAGTTCGTTTCAACATGGTTCTGATGTAGTTTCGTGGTTGTTGATTGAATGAAGTCGATAGGACTTGAGTGATAAGACGTTGGCCGTCGGTCTGGCTGGTTTCCTGTTCGTATCTGAACCGGCGGCTAGCGCCGAACCGCTCACACTTTGCATGGCCATGAGCGACAAGGCACTAGCTGTCGGTCTGTTTGGTTTCCTGTTCGTATCTAGACCGGCGGCTAGCGCCGAACCGCTCACTCTTTGCATGGCCATGAGCGACAAGGCACTAGCCGTCGGTCTGTCCATGCCAGCCCGCGCCGCTCACTCTCCCGAGGTCGGGAGAGTGAAACCCCGGACGCGGCACTACTTACGGAACGGGTTCTTGAAAGTCGGTTTGGCGGGAGCCGTGACCGCTTGACTGCCGACCGTCGCTCCGGGAGCCGGTTGCACGTTCACGGCAGTTTGCCCCGACACTCCGATGGCACCGGCTGATTGGCCTTGAGTCGCTAACGCAGCTCCGTTGCCGCCATCGACTCCGGCTGCGAAGGCAGCCCCGCCTGTCGAGCCGAGTGCCATTGCGTTGCCGCCCTGCCCGGCAATGCCAAGACCTTGACCGCCAGCCTCTCCGATACCGATGCCGGTTCCGCCATCGACGCCAATGCCGACTCCTTCGCCGCCATCCAGGCCAACCCCGATACCGGTTCCGCCGTTCGCTCCGATACCGGTGCCAACGCCACCGTTGACGCCGAGTCCTTTGCCGACGCCGCCATCGATGCCGATGCCAGTCCCCTGACCACCGTTGATGCCGATGCCTTTTCCGTAGCCGCCGTTGATTCCGACACCGGTTCCGATGCCGCCATTGATGCCAACACCTTTGCCGACACCGCCGTTGATTCCAACGCCTTCACCGTATCCACCGTTGACACCGATCCCTTTGCCAACGCCACCGTTGATGCCGAGTCCCTTGCCGACTGCGCCGTTGACGCCGATTCCTTGACCCATGCCGCCGTTTACGCCGATGCCTTCGCCGTAGCCACCGTTGATGCCGACACCTTTACCGATGCCGCCGTTCATGCCGACACCACGTCCGACGCCTCCGTTGATTCCGACTCCCTTGCCATAGCCGCCGCGGTAACCTTCGCCGATTCCGACGCCGCCGTTGTGACCGATACCGTGTCCGAATCCACCTTGGCTTCCAACGCCGAGTCCGACGCCTCCGTTGTGTCCTTCACCAAAACCAAAACCGCCTTCGGTACCGACGCCGATTCCGGTGCCTCCGTTATTGCCCATACCGAGTCCAACGCCACCGGAATCTCCGATGCCAACACCCGTGCCGCCGTTCTTGCCGATTCCGATTCCGACGCCACCGTTGGATCCCACGCCGACTCCCGTGCCGCCTCCGGTACCGATGCCGATACCCACACTGCCTTTGGTGCTCGCGCCGACACCACCGCCGTTGGACGATTGACCGGTTCCGCCGTTGACGCCGACACCAATGCCACCGAGCTTCGAATCCACGCCGACACCGACACCGCCTTGGCCGTCGATTGAAACGTTTGCGGGACCCTTACCGAAATTCAGTTGCGGACCGTTATTGCCCATCCCGATTCCGATCCCGTTTTTTGGGCTGCTACCTCCGAGACTGTAGCCAGGTCCCGATGGCCCGCCGATCACATGACCAGACCCTGCTGGACCGCCGAACGCAGGGGCGGAGCCGCCGATCACATGATTCGAAATCCCCGAGCGTTGCTGCGGCAACAACCCTTGGATGCCTCCTCCGCTGAATGGCACGTGGGTCCCGGACGAGCTGCCGCCGAAGTTCGGGATGATGCCGCGGGGAAATCCAGTGCCACCGTTAGACGGCTGCACCGCCGGCATCGCGTTGCCACGAGGCATGAAACCACTGCGGATTCCGTTCCCGCCATTCTGCCCGCCCGAGTTCTTGATGCCTTGTTTGATCAGATTGCCGAGGTCGAATTGGGCGTGCGCCGTTGCAATCGGCACAAACGCAAGAACCAGAGCGGCAATGAGCGTTGGCGGTCGGTGAATTCGTTGGAGAGTCTTCATGGTTGGCTCCGCTGCTTGCTGGGATCGTGATTTTTTGGAGAGCCGATCGCTCCCCAACAACCCATAGGCAAACGCCGCCGAGCAGGGACAACCTTTTCCGAGATTTCTTTTCTCCGCTCGAATCCAACTCGTCAGCAATGAACGCTACCCATGTGTCCGTCCGAAAAGGTGCAACGCAGTGCATCTCATCTGAGAGGTAACCCGAAACGTCAGTGAGGGAAAGCGAGTCTCGCACCGTCGCGGAGTCCCTTGCTAACGCGGCGGGTTACCCACGTTGGACATCTCGCCCAAAAAGTGCAACGCACGGGTAACCCGAAACGTCAGTGAGGGAAGCAGGTCTCGCGCACCGTCATGGAGCGCCTTGCTCACACGGCGGGTGAACTTAGAGAAACGCGCGCGAGATCTGGTCCCTGCCCGTTAAAACCCATCCTTAGGCGAAGCCGCCGGCGGAACGCAATTTCGCCAGTGCACGCACGTGCCGCTTCTTCGCCGCTTCATGGCTGATGCCGAGAACGATCGCAACCTCTGGACCCGACAACTGCTCAAAGTGCCAAAGCGCCAGGATTTCCCGATCCGCCTCCGACAACGCATCCAAGGCCGCACGCAGCTTGTCCTGCGTTTCCCGCTGCGAGACGACTCGCGAAGGCGTCGGCTGACTGGAAGACAACTCCATCGCGATGCAACCGGAGTTTGCCGGTGGAATCCCCTCCAAGTCACGCTCGCGGCGAACGTCGCGTCGCTTCGCATTGAGATGCCGACGATGCGCTTGCGTCAGACTTTGAAGTAGAAGCTTTCGAAGCCAGAGAAACACGGGCATTGGTCGTGTTTCCAGAAAACGTTCCAAACCATCGATCGCTTGCACAAATACTTCTTGCACGATGTCACAAGCGTCGATTCTCCCAGCCAGCGCCGGATGAAGCCGCAACTGAACCGTCCGCTCTAACCGTGCCGAGTACTGTTCAAAGAAATGGGTCAGCGCACCATCATTGTCCTGTTGGCTGAGGGCCAAGAGCTTGTCTGTCTGGTCGTCATCGATTTGAGGCGAAGTCATATCCACGGAAGCCTCTCCATCTATCGAGATTGGTGCGAGGATCGCTTCGGAATCCACCAAGCATCGATCAAACGCCCATGACGTTCGTTCCCGGAACGATCGGTGATCCTTGTTTCGGTTTCTGCTTGATCCCGACTGAAATCAAACAGCAATTCGCATCCTTCATGATTCGTTAGCTCGGACTCGGGTACAAAACCATCTTGGTAGAGCACCCGACTGGAGACCCGGACGGCTCGAATCAAACCCTCGCCCTTGGGGAGATAGGCGTTGCGATAGATTGAATCCCCAACAAAGAAGGGAGTCTTGACCGGCGGCGCGAACACTGCGGTCGGGATGCACTTCGCCTCGTTGGCCAGTACTCCATTGACGAACAAGCGTTCGTTTTCTCCGTCATTGCAGAGTGCCACATGAACCCAATGATCTGCTTGAAGCCGTGGCGATGGCAAGCGAATCCCACTCCTCGCTTGGACGCGCGATGCGTAGAGATCAGCGTAGCTGCGTGAGCGGAGAGGCCTGAATTGGGTTGCGATGGGTGATTCGTGAGCCTCGATCGAATGACTCCATCGCTGCACCCACGCCTCGATGGTGAAGCCGGAGAATTCATGAAACGGAAGACTTGGAGCGACAATGCGTGCTTCGCCATGGAGAAATAGGCAGGGTTCGCCGCAAATCATGCGCTTGGCGTTCAAATAATCTGCAAGCGTTTCGGCCGGCGGTCGTAAGTCCGCCGTGATTCGGCCTCGCACCGAGAGATACCAGGGATCTTGCGGCGATTGAGCGATCGCTTTGTCGATGGACTCTTTCGCTCGCTCTTCCGCCCGCAAACGGCGTTTGCGAGTCGACAGTTGATCGGGATACCGCAAGGTGGACCAGATACTGACATCGTTGTCGAACCGATTCGCAGCGAGCTTTCTTCCATCGGGGCTGAAACGCACGCAGCCATCGAATTGATAATCTTTCGGTCGAGGCCCGCGGCTGAGTTTGAGAACTTCCTCGCCGGCGAGATTCCAAACCGTCACGTCATCTCGGTTGGCTCCCGCGATTCGGTCTCCGTTGGGATGCCAGTGCAATTGTTCCACGTTCGGCGGGATCTTCATTTCGGCGATCGGTTTCCAACCCATCTCGCGATCGGGATCACTGGTCGCGAAGATACCCGCGTTTCCGTCCGTGGTCGCGAACGCGAATCGCCTTGAGTCCGCCGAAAAGTCCAGAGCGGAGATCCCCATACGGTCAGGCGGAAACATCGCGTCTGGCTCAAGCTCAAGTTCAATCCATTGGGCGTTGAGTGTGGGCATCTGAACGAGACCGATCGAATGGACAAAACCGCCTTGCGAATTCTGATCAGCAACCGAACGCGCTCCAACTAAAAGCCGGCTTCCGTCCGAATTGAGGCTGAGCTCATGGCACCCGCGCGAGAATCGTCGACGCTCAATCAACGACCATGCGCTCTTTGTCTCGTCAAAGCTCCAGCAATAGAGAATCGATTCTGAATCGGATTCGCTTGCCGGACAACACGCGACGAGTACTCTGCCGTCGCCGCTCATCGAAACACAGTTTGCGATTGAATCAAGCGGTTCCGTCGAGTGGACCCGACTGCCACTTTCGACATCATAGATTGCGATTGTCTGATCTTTCTGGACGACAGCCAATTGATTCCCGGCTTCGTCAAAGCACGCCTCTCGCCGGGAGGCGACTTGGGGAATACCAGCGATCCAATGGAGTTTGAGCAGCCTTCCGCTCTCCGCCTCGTAAACTTCGATTCGTTTTTCCTGGTAAACAGCGATGCCTGAGCCGCCCCATCGAAATGCAATCGCCTCGGTACCAGGGTAGTTCGAGGTTTTAGTAGGCGTCTCGCATCGCACATACTCCGGTCGCGAATCGGGTCTCCAAATCCGCACCTGCCCGCTCCAATCACCCGACGCAATCCATTCGCCGTCATGACTGATCGCCAAGCTCTGAACGCGATCGGGATGTCCATGCAGCACCCGGACCGGACGGTCCTTGGTCACGTCCCAAACACAGATGCTACCGTCGGTGGCGCCGGTCGTGATCAGGCCTCGCCCTTCGTGAACTGCGCAAACCGGTTGATAGTAGCTTTTTTGATTGATGAGATGATCTTCGGTGCCTCTCAACTGTTTCCGCAGCGTTCCATCGCCCAAAGACCTCAACGCCAGGTCGCCGCCATCAACGCAGTCGACGATCAGCCCTAAGCCGGGTGAATAGAGTGCTGACGCAGCAACGGTCTCGATTGGCTCGGCGAGCCTCTCACCGGTTTCGACATCAAGCATCACTCTTCTCGCCAAATCGGGATAATTCTCCGGCGGTGATTCGCTGTAGTAGTACTCGATGGCCTCGATCGTATCGCTCTCATTCGAATCGGCGAGTTCGGTCAGCGTGACGAGGTCGGCACTCCAAACCTGTTCACCCGTTTCCGCGTCCCATGCAGCGGTCCGAGCGTGTTGAATCCTGTTTCGATTCCAAATCGTCCCGAGAACCAAACGATCATCCGCTGAGAAGCGCAGCCGATAAACCCGTTGATCTTTGGGAAGCTCCAGCTTCGTAACGACCTCCCTTGATTCGAGTTCCCAAATTTGAACGAACCCCTCCCAACCGGTTTCAAAGTGATTGGTTGCAATCGCTTCGGAGACGGCGGCGAAACGACTGTCATGACTGAAGGCGATGTCATAGGCCGAGTGTTCGACCGGTAACTCGCAAACCATCTTCGCAGTTCGCGTGTCCCAAAACGTCGCGCGGCCTTTGGGTGAGACCCCCCGCGGCCGGACAAACTCAGGCCTTCCTGTTGCGACGGCGATTAGCGAATCGTCGTGACTAAACGTCAAATCCCAAATCCACTCTGCCTGCGGCGCCGGAATATCAAAGACCGCGACATGCTGGTGCACCAGCGCTTGCAGGTAACCCCATTCCCAGCCCCGACGATCGGTTTGTTTTGAACCTGGGATCAGCTGGTCGAGCAACTCGCCAGCCGATTGAGCATCGGTCTCACTGAGCATCTTGACCCGGTCGATCGCGGCGCGGTAGAGCGCGGACTCCGCGATTTCCAATCGCTCTTCGGCGAGTGTCTGATTCTTGCCGGCTGCCTTTTGCGCCGAACGTGCGATCTTTGTCTTGATGTTCGCGTCGACGAGTGCCTCTTCTGCACGAAGCCAACTCCACGCGACGAGCCCGAAAGAAACCAGGAAGAGTGTTGCGAGCGCCGCGGTCAAACCGGACACCAATGGCCTCCGGCGTATCCATTTGTGCAAACGTTCCAAATTGGTGATCGCGCGAGCCTTGATGGGTTCTCCCACCAGAAAACGCTGAAGGTCTCGCTCAAGTTCCGATGGGGAGGCATAGCGTTTTGCGGGCTCCTTCTCGATAGCTTTGAGAACGATCGTTTCCAAGTCTTTGGGAACGTTCGAGTTGATCTTTCGTGGAGGAACCGGGTCTCGCTCCGCGATCGCGCGGATCAGTTGGCTGCGATGCAGTTCTTTGAATGCCGGTTGCAGCGCGAGCAATTCATAGAGCGTCAGACCCAAACTGTAGACATCGCTCCGAGACTCGGGCTGCCCCACGCATTGCTCCGGTGCCATGTAGCGGAGCGTCCCGATCATTTCGCCATCGCGTGTCAAATCATCTTCTTCCGTCGATTTGGCGAGGCCGAAATCCATGACCCAAACGATGCCTGCCTGATCGAGCATCAAGTTAGCCGGCTTGATGTCTCGGTGCAGTGTGCCCTGGGCGTGTGCGTACGCTAAAGCATTGGCCACCTGCATGCCGATCTTCGCGACACTTTCCCAATACTTGCCGATATGGCTCGCGCTCCCTGATGACGTTGGTAATGCCGTCACACCAGGAAGACTCACGTCAGCTGAGAGCGCGGTGGTTTTTGAAGGAAAGGAAACCGGTTCCAACGTTTCATGTGCTGCATCGATTGATGCCTCTTCCGCAAAGGCCTGCTCATCCGACACCGCCCCGCTCCCAAAAAGAGACCGAGCCACCTCGGAGGCTTCCGAGTGGACCTTCGGTTCGGCAGAGCCTGCGTTTAATCGGGTGGTGGCCGTGGGCGAAGACTGCCACAGCTTCCTCAATTCGCGGATGACCTCGTCGAGCGAAGCTCCTCGAATGAACTGCATCGCGTAGAACAACCGACCGTCTTCTTCACCGACCGCGAAGACCGGGACGATGTTGGTGTGGTGCAACATCGCCGCCGCGCGGGACTCTCGTCGGAAGCGTTCGCTATTACGCGGACTCATTTGGACCGTGGCGGGACACACTTTGAGCGCGACGTGTCGACCCAATGATTCTTGGAGCGCCTCGTAAACGATTCCCATCCCGCCACGACCGATCACGCGACGAATCTTGAAGTCGCCGAGTCGGTCGAGTTGCGAGTCCTGGGATCTCGCCTCATCCGTTCCGCTGGGTGCGTTGTCTTCCATGAGCAACATCATGGGAAAGACTTCATCGATTCGATCGGCGAGGTCTGGATAGTCTCGCTTGTAATGATCGATGTCGGGGTTCGCGCCCGCGCGGTAACGCTCCAGGTACTCGTTGGCCAAGTCAATGATCAGATCCGACGCATCGTCGTTTGCTTCCGATGAGAGTGCGGGTTTGGACTCCTGCTCAGAGCCAAACTTCGCAGCATCAATGCGAAGCGTGTTTGAGGGGCAGGAACTCCCGCCAGGCACTTCGGAATCGGCGCTCATTCGGTCACCAACTTGCGAAGTCGGGCGAGCGCTCGAATATGGCGTGAACCGGCCGCCTTCTCTGAGATCTTCAGAACGTTCGCCGTTTCTTTCTGTGAGAGTTGCTCGAAATGTCTGAGAGAGAGCACCTCGCGATCCATCGGATCCATCTGGCCGAGCGCTTGCTCTAGTCGCACGCGGACCTCGGCGCGAACCGCTGCTTGGCTCGCAGTGGTTAATTGCCCGACCAGCTGCGCCGCGAGCGCGGCCGAAGTCGCCGTGGAAACGAGCGGGGCGTGGATCGAGACTTCGCGTCCGGCATCGCGCGCCTTGGTACCGAGGTGTCTTCGGTGTGCTTGGGAGAGTTTTTGAAGGGCGAGGAACCGCAGCCAGACGAAGAGTGGAACTTCCTGCGAACCCAGGTATTCATCGGCGCGCTCGCATGCTTCGAGCTGCGTCTCCTGAATCACGTCCGACGCATCCACGCGACCGCGCACCCGGGGGTCCAAACGGATCTCGACGAGACGACGCAAGCGGTCCCGGTGTTCCTGCAACGAATCTTGAAAGCTCGATCGATCCAAGGTGCTCTGCTGGAGAGTCGCTGAGTTTTGGTAGCTAGCCACGAAGATACCTCCTCAAGCACTACTACCAAGCGAAATCACCGGGCTGCTGCTATTTTTGGATTTTTGCAGAATTCAACGATCGATGCGCGTCTCCGGCGATGAATTGCCGCCACGCTGTCGGTTGCGAGGCCCTCCGGGCGGTCGCGGACGATCGTCGCCGAAACGGTTGTTACCCTGCCCACCTGGAAGACCGCCGGGGCGGCCCCGAGGTCCACTTTCATCCTCGTTATCAAATCGTCGATCACGATCACGACCGCCGGGTGGCTCCGGCGGAGGGGGCATGGCGGCCAATTCCTCCGTGCTGAGAAATCCATCTTCGTTTGAGTCGGCTTCCATCATCCGTGCACGCTCCAATTCAGGAATCTCCGACTCGCTCAGCTTGCCATCGTCGTTCGTATCGAACTGCCGTAAGAGTCGATTCACCGTTGGCTTGAAGAACCCGCCGCGATTGAGGTCTTGCGACGAATCCATTTCGTTCGCTTCACCAACAGACTCAGCATCCGACGCTTCCGCCGTCGTCGCTCTGTCGTCGTTGGTCGTTTCAGTAACTTGTTCAGAATCCTCGACGGGCGTCTTGCTTGGCTCCGACATGAAGAACAACAGACCGGGACCCAAAATTAATCCAAGGAGCAAACACCCTGCCGCAATCATCAAGACTGGAGGCGTCTTGCGAGGTCGATGCGCTCCCGGCCCGCGAAACGTTTGAACTTGATCCGTGTCCACCGACGGTAAATTGTCAAACGGATTGGCAGCGGGTGTCGCGGGGCTACTCGAAGGCTCCACGGAAACCGGTTGTGTGACAGCCGCCGCGACGACCGGTTTGGTTCCCTTCTTTCGAGTCGACTTTTCAGCACCGCGAACAAACTTGGACAATGCCGCCGCGAAGTGCTTCATCGAAGCGAAGCGTTGCTCGACGTCTTTGGAGATCGCGCGTTCCACAATCTTGCACAACCGTGGATCGACTCCCGGACGAAGGTCTTCGAGTTTGCGTGGCTCTTGCGTCAGAATATGCGTCAACAACGTGAGCGTGCTGGCGGAATCCTTGAACGGAAGTGAACCGCTGAGTGACTCAAACAACACAACGCCTAGAGCGTACTGATCGGTCGCGGGGCCGATGGAGTCACCGCGGAGTTGCTCCGGCGGCATGTAGGCCGGCGAACCAATCAGTGTTCCCTCTTGCGTGAGACGCGACTCGTCGTTCGCTTCGCTGGGGCAAGCCAATCCGAAATCCATCACGACCGGTTCCTTGCGGTGGTCGATCATGATGTTCGCGGGTTTCAAATCGCGATGGAGAATCCCGTTTTGGTGCGCTTCGGCCATCGCCAAGGCGACTTTCTGAACGATGTTCGCGACGACCTTTTCGCTTTGCGGATTCTCTTTATCGATGTACTCCGAGAGTGGTCGACCTTTGATGTAGGCCATCGCGATGCAATGGATGCCATCAATCTCGGTCACGTCATAGATCGGACAAAGGTTGGGATGGGTGATTTTTGCGGCCGCACGAGCCTCACGATAAAACCGTTCGCGCGCCTTGTCGTTTTCCTTGAGATCCGCTTTGGGCACCTTGAGCGCGACGTCACGATCGAGTTGCTCGTCGCGGGCCAGGTACACAGACCCCATCCCCCCACGACCGAGAAGCTTACTGACTTCATAGCGACCGAGTTTCACCGGTAGCGCGTTTTCCGCCAGAGGTCCCTCGCCCCCCCGCGTATCCGACGCGGAAAAGTCGAGGGTCTCCTTCAGGTTGGAGTCAGACCGTTCTTTCCGAGTTTCTCTGGCCATCTCGTTTGGTTCGTCGGCGTCATTCGTGGAACGCCTGAATCGCAGCCTCGCACCCAGGAATTTCCAACACAACTATAGTACAGTCGCGGTCGGATCGAGAGGACTCGATTGACAAAGGGAATTGAGTCTTCGAAATGGAAAAAGTCGACGCAAACGCTACGGCCGTCTTTCTGCCCGTGAAAGCACGACCACACGCGAGTCGACATTGAGAACCTGATGACCGCTGGCGTACTCCACGAACGGCCGCGTCCAGTGACAGTGCCCGCGGACGATCAGCGTCTTCGGCATCTGCTCCATCCACTGTCGAATCGGAGCGTGGCCTCGTTGGCGACCCACGGGGTCATCCGGCCCGTCGTGCATCACAATCAGCTGAGGCTGTTGGGCGGCGACCTCCACGAATGCTTCGCTGTAGTCTTCTTCGGTCCTTCGCCACGGTCGTCGGACGTTGCCGATAATCCCACTCACTCCACCGATGCTCATTCCGTGAACGCGGATCACTTGGCCGTCGAGAAAATGGAGTGGCGATGCGAATCGGGGAGCGCCCGAGCGATCGGAGTCGGCGAACTCATCATGATTGCCCGCAACACCGACGACAAAAGCAAACTCATCCGCAAAGCAACGCCAGACTTCGGTCACGTCACCGCTGCCCCCGCGTCGATCGAGTGCGGGCACGGTGTAAAAGTCGCCTGCGAGCACCGCGCCGATTCGCTTGGGGTGGTGACCGTGATTTTCACACAGCTCCGCCAGTTGGCCGGGTATCACTTCGCCGAGCAGTCTCGGCATCCGACCTCCGCTCGAGGCAAACGTTTCGCGTCCCTGCAAGTCGGCACAAACCACCATGCCGTCCAGCGTCTCCGGCAATCCATCGACATCCGCGAAATGAATCGGCAGCAGTTCGGTGCGATAGTCACGTGGTCTTCGACCCGCATTCAAAAACGGAATCGTAGCGACGGGCTCCTTTTCAAAATTTCGAATTCTCATTCCGATCCGACACCAATGGGCGTGACCTTGTTCGCGATCCCGGCAAGATCGGTGTGAAGGAAATGAGAATGCGAGAGAAACGACCGCGTGCGTTATGATGTGCCAAACACGTATCAACCCAGTTTATCAATGACGTCATGACTAACCTTCACTGCTTTTCGCGGACCTGGATTCACCTGTGCCTCTCCTTAGGCCTGATGCTGTCGATGTTGCCAAACGCATTTTCGCAAATTCCATACGACCGTCCGGGCGAGGAACTACACCAAACTCGATCCACCGTGATCGCGACCGGCGGAATGGTCGCGACGAGTCACCCGCTCGCAGCTCAAGCCGGCCTGGACATTCTCAAGGCGGGAGGGAACGCCGCCGACGCCGCGATCGCCGCCAACGCGATGCTGGGATTAGTGGAGCCGATGAGCTGTGGGATCGGCGGCGACTTGTTTGTCATTTACTGGGACAACAAGACGAAGAAGCTCTATGGACTCAATGCGAGCGGACGTAGCCCCAAAGCAATCAACCGAGACGTCTTCGCGAAGAAGGAACTCGAAGAGATTCCAATCGATGGACCCTTGGCTTGGAGTGTGCCCGGATGTGTCGATGGTTGGTTCGAGCTGCATGGACGTTTCGGAAAGACCCCCATGAACAAGATCCTCGAACCTTCGATTCGGTACGGTCGCCAGGGGTTCCCCGTCACCGAAGTCATTGCCGGCTATTGGAAATCCGCTGAGGAAAAACTCTCTGAAGACCCCGGTTCCACGGCAACCTATCTCATTGATGGTAAGGCGCCTCAAGAAGGAGACATCTTCCGAAATCCGCGGCTTGCAGACACCTACGCCTTGATCGCTCGTGAGGGGCGCGCCGCGTTCTACGAAGGTTCGATCGCCGAACGAATCGTCTCTTTCAGCCAACAAAACGAAGGCTTCTTCGCGATGGAGGACTTCACCGAACATGAGTCGACCTGGGTGGAACCCGTCTCGACAAACTATCGCGGTTACGACATCTGGGAGTTACCTCCCAACGGTCAAGGCATCGCGGCTTTGGAGATGCTGAATGTTCTCGAGGGCTACGACGTCGCGTCGATGGGACGCGGAAGCGCTGAGTATCTACACGTCTTGGTGGAAGCGAAGAGACTCGCTTTTGCCGATCGTGCAAAGTTTTATTCCGATCCGGCATTCAATGAGCTTCCCATTCAAGAGCTCATTTCGAAAAAGTACGGTGACGCACAACGCACTCGCATCGATCTTGAAACCGCGGCGGAGGATGTCGAGGCTGGAGAACCGAAGCTTCAAAACGGTGACACCGTTTACCTCACTGTCGTTGATGAAGAACGCAACTGTTGCTCATTCATCCAGAGTAACTATTACGGGTTTGGATCAAAACGCACCCCCGCCGAACTGGGCTTTGCACTCCAGAATCGCGGAGCGTTGTTCTCTCTCGATGAGAATCACTTCAATCGTTTGGAACCCGGCAAGCGGCCATTCCACACAATCATCCCAGCGATGGTGACACGGGACGGACAACCTTGGTTGTGCTTCGGTGTGATGGGTGGTGACATGCAACCACAGGGTCACGTTCAGATTCTTGTGAACATGATCGACTTTGGAATGAACGTGCAAGCCGCGGGCGATGCGGCTCGCGTCCGGCATGTCGGATCACAACAGCCGACGGGTAAACCGGCAGACGGTGTCGGAACGATCAATGTAGAAGGCGGTATCACGGAAGCCGCCATCCGAGGCCTGCTGAGTCGGGGACACCGCATCGCGCGCGTCAAAGGTGGTTTCGGTGGATACCAAGCGATTCGAATCGATCATGAACACGGAACGCTGCACGGTGCAACGGAATCCCGTAAAGACGGCCTGGCGGTGGGTTACTGATCCGAAAATGGCGGGAAGCTGACAATCCCAAATTTTCCACCGAAACCTGAATGAATCGAACGGGTTGGCGCAACTCTCTTGCTATGAAACGCGACCCTCGCGTGACAGTCGCGCGTGCGGTCGAAGTTTCGCATTTCGGAAAATCGCGTAGGAACAAAGTTCCGGCTACGCGGTTTTAGTAAACAGCAAGGCGGGCCTTCATTCCGCGTCAAAGTGAGTAGACGACTGTGGTTTCAAATCAATGCATGCGCGTACGGGGCGCGGCGGTAACAATCTTTACGACTCTCGCGTTGTTGTTTGTAGCAACACCCTTGCGAGCTCAGTCGGGACCCGCTGCCAACACTAAGTTCACCGTCACGCAGGGCTTTCTCTTCGTTGATGGAAAACACATTCCCACTCCGTTCGAAATCCAAGTTCGAGGTGGGGAACTTGCGATCAACGATACTCCCTATGCATCGGACTACTTTCTGCTTCCGAAGGAAGCGACCGAGCCGGGCATGCAGGGGGATGAACGCCCCCGACCTCGTTTCCGAGGCAACGGTCTCGGTGCCTTCAACCGCGGTGGAGGTCCTCCCGGTGGAGGTCCTCCCGGTGGCCGTGCCAAACGGGGCAGTCGTTCCCGCCGTCAAGCGGAAGAGTTGCAAGGATTGCTTCGCGACCTGCACCTCGGATTTGTGGCAGTCCTCTACGAGGGTGAAGAACCTTTGTTGCTCGATCCAACGGGTGAAGGCCAGGACCTTCTCGAGACACTTACCGATCACGACCTCTCAGACTTCACCGCACCGGCGTCCTTAGATGCCGACGAACAAAAACTTTGGCTCCAGCTGGTCGCCGAGTTTGAATCGACGGAAAAGTTCGATTCGCAAGCCATGGCCGTATTGACCGATAACTGGCGGGCACAAGAAATCAACGAGCAAGAAGCGGCATCCAACATTCTGTTCAACCGCATTTCGTTTCCAATGACGGTCGCAGCGATGATCCTCGTCGTCCTCGCCTTCGGCCATTTACTCGCCAACTCGCCGAGTCAAATGGTGACCACGGACGATCCTGACCAGTCGAAGCAGGTCCACAGCACGGTCGTCAAGTCACTCTGCTTCATCGGACTGCTTTCAGTAATCGATCTCGTTTGGACGATCGGTGCCACTCAGGCCGGTGCAATGCGCGAGATGAATCCTCTCGGACAATCATTGATCGAAGATCCCGTCCAGTTGATTTTGTTCAAGCTTGGCGTCACAGGGCTCGCGATCGGGCTCCTCTACTACCTGCACCGCTCGCCGATGGCGCAGCGTGCAAGCTGGTGGTGCTGTTTGATCCTCACGCTTCTCACAGCCCGTTGGCTGACCTTTCAATCGATGTTTGTCTAGCGAGGCTGACACCGTGACGTCTCACTGAGGACAATCCTTCAAACGAGGCTTTACGGTCATCGAGCCGAAAGCCCGTTTCCGAAACCGAGTGCATGGCTCACTTGAAAAAACGGAAACGGCGTCCATCACGCGTCGCGCGGGCTGTACCTGCGCCGACGGGCGAGTTGGTCTCGGAGGTCGAGCGCACGGTGGCCGAGGCGATGCAGGCCGCCGTTCGACTTCATCAATCCGGTCACTACGCCGAAGCGGCACAGCTCTATTCGCAGGTGCTATCGACCGTGCCCGAGCATGCCGATGCATGGCACCTATCGGGCGTTCTCGCGCATCAGCAACGCGACTACTCGATGGCCGCTGATCTCATCCGGCACGCGATCGAGTTGCGAGGAGAAAACGCCGAATTTCATCTCAACTACGGCGCAGCGATTTTCGCCCTCGGCCAAGTGGATGACGCAATTGCCTCGTTCGAACGCAGCATTCAAATTGAACCGAGCTGTCTCGCTTGGAACAATTTGGGAAATGCACACAAGTCGATCGGCGAACATCAGACTGCCGTGGAAGCCTACGAAATCGCGATCGGATTGGACGCGAACGATGTTCGTCCCCTCGCCAATCTAGGTGCAGCCTTACTTGAAAAAGGCGATCTGCTGGAAGCGGAGTCAACCCTCGAGTCGGCGTCTAAATTGGCGCCGGACTATGTTGAGATCCAAAGCAACTTGGCACTCACCCGAACACGCCTAGGAAAGTTTGAACAAGCCACAGAACTGTTTGTCTCTGTGCTTACTCAACAACCTGAGTTGTCTGCGGCGTGGAGAAATCTGCGGAACTGCCTGAACGATTCGGGGACTGTCTCCCGAAGCCGAAGTGCGTATTCCAAAGTCGTCGCTGAATCGGATCGAGTCCTGCTGGACGTTCTTTCCATCTCGACATGCCCCGTCGTCAACGAGAGCGCCGAAACGATTGATGAGTACCGCGGAGAACTCGGAGCAGTCGCAAGTCGATACAACGGCGCATCGTTACTTGATCGGCATCGAGACTTGCAGACGCACCAGATTCTCGCACCCTTCTATCTGCCGTATCAGGGATTGGATGATCGCCCGTTGAAGGAAGCCTACGCGCGGATGATCGAATCCGATCGCGTGCGTCCCCTACACAAATCGGTAACGCCTGTTTCAGAAAAGCTACGGATCGGATTCCCGGTCGCTCTGGACCGGCACCACATCTTCCTTCGTTTCATGCGTGGTTTGCTCGAAACTCTCGCGGCGTCGACCGAGTTTGAGATCGTCGTCGCTTGCATGCCGCAGAATCTCGGGACGCTCAAGTCTTCCTTGCCGGAGGACACTCGATTCATTCCGCTAGCCGAGGATTTGCTGGAGTCAGCGCAACGACTGGCGGAGTCACGGTGTCATGCGCTGTATCACTACGAAATCGGCACGGATACTCTGAATTACTTCCTGCCATTCTTTGGTGCAGCACCAACCCAGGTCACTTCGTGGGGTATCCCGGTGACGAGCGGCATCCCTGCAGTCGACTATTTCCTCAGCAGTGAACTCATCGAACCGACGGGAGCCGATGATCACTACAGCGAAACTCTGATCCAACTACGCTCACTGCCGGTCCTCTACGAGCGTCCCGTCGTTCGGCCGCAGGTTCATCGCCGTGAAGACTTCGGGTTTCATGTGGACGATCATCTCTACGGGTGTTTGCAGAGTCCCTTCAAGAACCACCCGGACTTTGACCTGCTGATCGGCAACATTTTGCGCGAAGACCAAGCGGCTCGCATCATCTTGGTGGGCGGCGCTCATGAGACCAGCAATGAGTTGCTTCGCCGAAGGATGGCGAATTCAATCGGTGACCTAGTTTCTCGAGTGCGATTCATGCCACGAATGAACTCCTCGAAGTTCATTGATCTGATGCGGTGTTGCGATGTCCTATTGGACACGATCCACTTCGGTGGAGGTGCCACAACCTACGAAGCCATGTCACTCGGCATACCCATCGTCACGCTACCGGGGCAATTCATGCGGGGCCGGATTACGGCTGGTTGTTACCGTAAGATTGAGATCGACGATTGCGTCGCGCTGAATCCGGAAGACTACGTTCAACGCGCCGTTATGCTGGCGACCGATTCAGACCGGAACCACAATCTCCGTGAACGGATCCTCGAGAAAGCCGATTTGATCTTCGAAGACGCCGAGGCCGGCTACGAAATCCAGGAATTCTTTCACTCAGTCGTTAGCAATGATTCGCCGAGGGCGGCCTCATGAGCATGGACGTCCAAACGGCAACCTCGGTCGGAATTCACGCGGGTTTCAAGCTACCCCACTGGAATCCGCAACTCGAGATGCTGGAATGCATCTCGTGTGGCAAGCAGGGGGTGACCGCGTTCATTGATGAAAGTCGCCGCCCGCTTGCGACGATTTGGTGGCCGCAATCGGAAGCAGAGGCGGTTGCGATGCAGCGATTGCCCCACTCGTTTGTGCGCTGTGTGTCTTGTGGACACATCTTTAACAAATCGTTCACGTATGACGACGTGCCCTATTCGCGGAAAGCGAATTTGATGTTCAACCAGGGCGTGCTCTGGCAGGGTCACCTTCGCAAGATCGTCCGTCGCTTGAGTGACGCAGTTTCTGAATCGCCGACCGTCGTCGAAATCGGTTGCGGAGATGGATCGCTCTTGCGGGCGATGGATTCTCAACTCACCGGCGCGAATCTGATCGGCTTTGATCCGAATAATAAGCACCATCGCTCCGCCAACATCGAATTCCGCGGTGAGCTATTCCTGCCGCAACGACACTTAAACGAACTCAAACCGGACTTGATTGTTTGTCGGCACGTGCTCGAACACCTGCAACAGCCGATGCGATTTCTGGAGCAAATCGCGGTCGTGACAGCGATCAGTGATCGTTCGATTCAACTGTACGTGGAAGTCCCTTGCGTCGACCGCGCGGTCAAAACAACCCGGCTATCGGATTACTACTACGAGCACAATTCGCATTTCACCACACAGTCCTTCCGCGCGATGTTGGATCGCATCGGAGCAACGACAACGTGGCTGGATCGGTTCTACGACGACGAAGTCCTCGGTGCGCTTTTCACACTCGCGCCGCAACCGCACCTGGCGGAGATGTCGCGTGTCACGGAACGACACCGACTCAATGCACTTCATACCGTCCGCAAGATTCGCGAACAGTTGAACTTCATTGCTCAAGCGAATCTCCGGGTGGCGATTTGGGGCGGAACCGGAAAAGCGGCGGCATTCATGTCGTTGTACGGAATGGATCGCGCACGGTTCCCGCTGGTCGTCGACTCTGATCGTGACAAGTGCGACACCTTCGTTCCCGGAACCGGTCAACGCATTCGCCCGGCCGAAGTCTTGGTCCGTGAACCGGCCGACGTGGTCGTGATTCCGATGTCCTGGCGGGCACGTGACATCGTCCATGAGATGAGAAAGAAACAGATACAGTGCGAGCACATTTTGATCGAGCACGATCAACGGCTCGTCGATTTCCATCGGGATGAGCATCCTTATTAGACTCGCGGTAGCGTATCACCTCTCACGAAGCCGCACTGCGTGCGACTGGTTTCCCGCGTGATCAAAGCGTCTGCTGCAAGATTCCAATGCTGAAATGTGCACCGAATGGCGAGAGTCTCTAGACTGAGACGGTCACCAATTCGCCTCAGGATGGAACACCCGATGTTTCGCCCCATCACGCGCCTGCTCTACTGTTTCCTTCCGCTCCAATTGCTGATCACGATTGCCGCAGGCGCGGAGCCGCAAACATCCAAGAACAGGCGTCTCGTCAGGGAGCGTCCGACGAAAGGCCCCTTTGTTGAGACCGACAAAGGGTTCATGGTGCCGTACACCCAACGGATCCCGGGCTCGAACGCAACGATCGAGATGATTCCTATCCGAGCGGGCCGAGTCACGCTTGGCCCCCTGCCCGCCCTGCCTGAATATGCGAGCGTCGAATCGAGCCGTTCGAAGTCCGCGAAGCCTGGTGCGACCGTTGATTTCCCGGCATTTTGGATGAGCAAATATGAAGTCACGATGGAACAATTCTTGCCCTATCGTGAGCTTTATTACAAACACAAACGTGATCCGGAATACGTTCGACGGTCTACCGGTCTGAAGCTCGATGGCGTGGACGCAGTGACCGGCCCCACCGAGGTCTACGAACCAGCATACATCTTTGAGTACGCGACCAAACCCAATTCACCGGTGCCGACAGTCACTCAGTTTGGGGCGCGACAATACACCAAATGGTTATCATTGGTGACCGGCGAGACTTATCGGCTACCGTTTCGCAGTGAGTGGCAACATGCTTGCCGCGCAGGGAGCACAACAAAGTACTCCTTCGGGGATGACGCCTCACGCCTCAACGAGTTCGCGGTGTACTACGACGAATCCGATTCAGCCTCGGCAAGTGACGAGATTGAAACACTGCTCGTCGGCACCAAGAAGCCGAATCCTTGGGGCTTGTTCGACATGCACGGCAATGTTGCCGAATGGGTCATTGAAGACACAGCGACGTACGGGCTGATCGAAGGCCATGTTGCTTGTGGCGGCTCGTGGCTTGTGGCGGGAAGTGACGAGTGCCAATCGGACTCCGTGATCCGGAGCGATCGGGACTGGTGGTCCGACGACCCCGATTTCCCGCGTAGCTCATGGTGGATGACCTCCGAAGAGTCGCGTGGCACGGGGTTTCGAATCCTCTCGCCCTTGGAATCCCCGACTGCCGACGAGGCTCGAATCTACTGGGAAGTCGACTCGGACAGCCTTCGAACGGATGTTCAGAGCCGAGTCGATGAAGGCCGAGGATCACTGGGCCCGGCAGTGATCCGCAAATAGGAGCCAGCCGGGAATCAGATCACGATTGGTTTTCCCAGCTTGCGGCGAACAGGAACCATTTGCCCGACGTGCATCATCGCGTGGGTGGCGATCAACACGAACAGGCCGCCCATATTCGGGCAAATGCTCTGAAAGTGCTCGGGTGCTGCTTTCGCTAAGTCTTCATCCGTTTGCGCATCCAAACCCTTGAAGGTCGCTTCCTTGAGCTTGGTAAAGTATCCGAGGTATTCGTCTTTGCTGCAAAAGTCAGCTGCGTCGTCCGAACTCGTATTCTCTTTTCCGTGCTTCTCGGCGAACCCTTCGGGAAGCTCGATCGAGAAACCCGGAGCGGCGGCATCGAGCAAGCCGCACTCGCTGCTGATCAAGTGCCCGAGTTGCCACGCGATGTGGTTGCAGCCTTCGGCCGGTCGGCTCAAGAGTTCTTCGTCACTGAGGTCGTTCACGTACGACGTGAGTACCATTTGGCTCAATTCGTAAGCGTTCCGGATAGCGTCTTTACCGTGCATAATGAGTTCCATGGGGAAACGAGTGAATCACTGTATCCAGCCTAGCACTCGTTGAAACGAGTGTCCTCCCCTCGCGTTTTGTTCAGCCGCAAAGCACTAGCCATGGGTCTTTCTGGGGAACCGGCGGCTAACGCCCTGCCGCCGCGCTAGTCTTGAAAGCGATCTCGATTCGAAGACGATTCGATCATTCTCTCGAGTTCCTGCATGCCGATCGCGCGACGCTCGGATCGCTTTCCCGTCCAGCGATCAGAGACACTCTTTCGAGTCACACGGATTGCTCCCCCGAGTTCGGAAAGGCGAGCGAGTTCGTAGCCGAAACCAACCTGGTACCGAGCCTGCGGATAAATCGGCACGCGGCGAGACTCCAAGGACCAGGATTCGAAATCGAGGGTCTGCCATCCGTCGCCTGATTCCGTTGCCACGAGATACGCCTGTGCCTCCGCTGGCAGTTGTTCAGTCGCCGAAGCATGGATTTGGATTTCGGCGCGACTGTTGTGGGGCGAGTACAACGCCCAAGACGTCCAATGATCCCACCAACCGTGACGCTCGCTGAGCGGAGCCAAGAGGACAACGAACGCGATTGCTTGAGCGATGCGAGGCGAAATGCGATTCGATTTTTCATCCGTGTCCTCAATGCTCGTCGCCGGATTGGATGCACTTCGAATGAAAAGCATCCATGCCTGTGCCGCCAACAGCGCATTCCAGAGCAGCACACCGAGGCTGTGATTCATTGCCCATGGTCCGAGTAACAAAATCAACGTCGCATGCATTCCGAGCGCGAGGCTCCCGCCGATGCTTCGTGTACGTGGAATCGTCAACAGGATTGCGATGAGTAGCTCGCTGATCGGCAACGCAAATGCCAGACCGACGAGCGTCTTTGGGGTAACGTCGCCCACTGGAGTGAGCAGCGTCGCGACCATGTCACGCCCCACCGTGTGCACGAACTGGTAGTCCAGCTTGCCGATGGAACTGTAAAAATAGACGCTGATGGCGACGGCGGTCACCCAAGGCCGTGTTTGTCGCCACGGCGTGCTGCCAAGCAGCACGCCATAAATCAACGTCTGGTACACCCAGGGCTGCAACCGATGCTGGTCCAAGAGCACCAGCAAACCGAGTGGCACGAGAAACCACCACCAAAGTGACCGATTGTCCGGTTTCCAAAGCAATGCGAACGCCGCCACGATCAACGGTCCGACAAAGATCAGGTCGAACCCCGTGAGTCCACGAAGTGTCTCGGGAAGAAATGAAACACGTGGAAAAGAGCCGAGAGTCCACCCCCAGAGCGGCGCGGTGGCAAAATGCAGCAATAGAAAACCGACTATCCAGAGTCGCGCGAACCGTGCACCCTCATCGCATTTTGGGTCGCAGCTCGCTTTCTCTAGCGCCGAATTTTTGATCTTGTTCAAATTGGCATCCCGTCGCCGGTTCAAAGCACAGAAGTTACACTGAAGCGACGTTGATAGCGTGAATCGTTTAGGAGACCGAGGACCGCTTTCCTGAAATCTAGCCTCGAGTCGTAACCACCCAATACCGCTGACGGCGACGAAGCCCGCCTCAGGGTACTTGCAAGGGTGATTTCGAGTTCCGACTCGTTGCTGAACCTCGCCCCCGTAGCTCAGTGGATAGAGCAGAGCTTTCCTAAAGCTAAGGTCGGACGTTCGAATCGTCTCGGGGGTGCTCTTGGTGCAATTAGCTACTCACCAAGTCGCTTCGGCTACTGCTCGTGAAGTTTGAAGCTGTCTGTCGCGTAGGCTGCCTGCAGCCTCAACCGCGCTAGTATGCGTCTCAGTGAAAGATGCGATCCGGGTGCGGTTCCTTCCCCTCGAAAAAGAATTTGATCGGCGCACATTCGCCACTTATCAAACCCGCGTGCCGCGCTAACGTTCTAATGTCGCGGGTTGAGCCCGACTGCGCACGAGCATTCAGGGGCAAGGATGCTCTTCGCGTGCACCACTCGGTCGGGCTCACCGCGACTTTTTCTCCCATGCTGGGCAGAGCCACTCAGGACACACACAAACCTCCGACTATTTTCCGCTGCGGTCGGATTCAAGATCAGCTGGCAACGCAACAGTCGTCATCCGACTCGCTCCGTAGTTCCAGGTTTGTCTGAGTTGCGAATTTGTCAGCGTCGATCGTTTGACACTCGAAAAATCGACGCCTGTTATGACGGCGTTTGTCAGCGAGACTCCGCTTACATTGCAATTGAAAAAGCTGGACCCGGTGAGGTCCAGACGCCCAAAGTCGGCTCCAGTGAGGTCCACCGAGATGAACCGAATTCCGGTCATCCAGCCGGTCCGATAGCTGGTCGTTGTTTCGATGATCGACCCCGCGTCCACGCCCGAGAACCGCAACGTGCAATTACGAATTTGACATCCTGCTAAATTCGCACCCGGGCCCAGGACGAGATTCGATCCATTCAGATTGAGACCCGTGAAGTCGAAGTTGTTGGTCGGCCCGATCGTTGCTTCGAGACGCCGCCGTTGGTAGTCGCTGGTCTGGTGCAATTGTCGAGACGTAAAGTTGCAACCGCGAAACTCAGCGCCGCGAATGGTCGCCTTCGAAAAATCGCATTGTGAAAGATCGCCTCCGACGAACACTGATCCGCTGAGGTCGAAGCCTGAAAAATCCAATTGAAGGTTCCGCCCCGACAACTCGATCACACAGTCACTCAGGTCCTTGGCAGCGTAGGAGGCTGTCGAAACCAACTGCTTCCCCGTGAGTTGTATCCCCGGTTCTTTTCGATCGTCGGCCCGGAGCATTCCATTGATGTACGCACCTTTAAAGTCGGTTCGATCCGTCTTGCACGCGTCGATTCGAAACCCTCGTAGATCGGCATCTGAAAAGCTGGCGTCGGTTAAGTCACATTCAAGAAACCTTGCTCCGGCGAGCTTGGCACCTGAGAAATCGGCCGAGGATAAGTCTTGGCCAACGAATTCGCATCCGGCAAGGTTCTTGCCCGAAAAACTTGCCTTGGCATTGATCGTGGTGGTACGAACGTGTTTGCCAAGTCGAGCCAAGCGGCTTTCTGTGTCGGCCAAAGCCTGCGGATTGCACGACAAGATCGACAGTAAAGCAAATGAGGCTCGAACGATTGACGACAGGCCACCTCTTGCATCTTGGATGTATCGCACAACGACTCCGAATGAGAAGAGAAAATTCGATTCCAGGCCAGACCGCCCCGAAAACTCACTCCTTCGAGATGGCTACCACTCCGAGAGGAAAACGAACGTTACGTGACACCGGACGGCTCGCGCCGTTCCGCTCATGTTCTAGGCGGTAGGGCGCAAGCCCTCCGGTGCGTGAATACTGAGTTTGGAACGCAGCACTAGGCCGACAGAATTTGCTGCGGATCCTGAGCCCGTGCTCGCAGGATCGCAAACTCGGCGACACTCTCGATTTCGAGTTTGCGAAATGCGGATTGCCTTCTTCGGTCGACCGTGCGGCCGCTCAAGCAGAGTTCGTAGCTGATTGTCTTGTTGGCTTTCCCTTTCGCCGCGCAATCCATCACGGCCAGTTCTTCTTCATCCAGTCGACCGATTGCCTCTTTAGCTAACCTGATCTCCGTCCGGTCGTGATTCCGCTTCAAACTGGCCTCGAGTGCCCGCTCCACCTCACCGATGAGGTGGTCGACGCGGAAAGGCTTTTCAACCAACGACACAGCGCCGTTCTGCATGACTTCCACCGTAACCGGGACATCGGCGAATCCCGTGAGCAAGATGAAGGACAGGTCCGTTCCACGACGCAACAACTCTTGTTGAACTTGCAGACCATTCATTCCCGGCATGTTGAGATCCGTGACGACCACACCGGTTTCGGTCTGTTCTAGGATTTCAAACAAGCCCTCCGCGTTCTCAAAAGTTTGCGTCGTAAATCCACGGGAATGCAACGCTTTGTCGACCGCATCCAAGACCATCGGATCATCATCAACGACGTAAACTGTGCGGTTCGACTGTCTCACTTGTTCGCGCGTGAAGCCCATCACGTGACCTGCAAAAACCTTTGACTTTGGCGCATCTTCGCCACTACATCGACGTTCAGTATACGCGATAATTCTCGCGTCAGAACAACAAATCATCAGTTGAACAGTTGCTTCTTAGGGGCAAAGAAGCAATCAGGAGGCTACGTGTTTTCGAACGCGTAGCCTCCTTTCTTTTGCCTCAACATCGCCTCATCCTTCGGGGGGCGTCAAGCCACAAGTCGTCCCGCATAACGGTTGCACTTGTAACACACGTTCTCAATCAGTGCCCGCTTTGCAAAACGTTTGCGCCAATGCTGCAAATGAGATCGAGTAAAGCAATGAAGGCGAACCCGATCCGATGTGAAAACGGGGGCATGCATGCAATCCGTGGTGGCTTCGATGTCGTCACAGAAATGCTATACGGTTTGAAGCTCCACCATCTGCACTTCTGGTAGCCTACCGATGTCCGACCCCGAGATCACCTCGAAAAGCCACGACGAAGAATCAACCTCGTCGCCGGTTGTAGGGAAACCACCCAGTCGATTTCGCCAACGCATCAAAAGAATGATCTGGCTCTGCCTCGGAATGACTCTCTCGATTGCCGCCGTGGTGCTCGTGGGACTGATTCCGACGAATAACGAATTTGTGCCTGTGCCGGAGGATCAACCCGGTGTCGACATCTACGTCACCTCGAATGCTGTTCATGCGGACATCATTGTTCCGTTCGAAGTCCCGGCGACCGAAACGACTCCCAGCTTCATTTGGCGTGAGACGTTCCCGGAAAGTGATTTCCCCGATGCGGCCCAGAATGGGACGCACGCAGCCGTCGGTTGGGGCGATCAAGGTTTCTACATCCACACGCCACGCTGGGCCGACCTGAAGATCAGTGTCGCCCTGAAGGCAATGTTCTGGCCGTCTCCGACTTGCTTGCATGTCGATTGCGTCCGTCCCGAGCAGATGCGTGACAAGCGTCGGGTGCGGATCAGCCACGAGCAATATGCCGAACTCGTCAAATTCATCGATGCTTCGCTCGCGCGAAATCCCGACGGAGAAATCATGCGAATCGCTGACGCGGGCTACACGTCCACGGATGCGTTTTACGAAGCAACCGGGACGTATTGGTTTTTCTACACCTGCAATTCGTGGGTCGGGAGGGCGATGAGTAAGACCGGAATTCGAACTCCGTTGATGACGCCACTTCCGAAGTCGATGATGCTTTACCTACCGGAGTCCGACGCAGAAACCGAGTTAGCCCTGCAAGCGGACTAACGCTCGGTCTCCAACGAGTAAAAACGCATCAGGTACGTTTCGCTCGGCTCGGCGCAAAACGACTGAGCATGGCCGGCAATAAAACGATGTCCGCGAAGAGGGCAGTCGCCAACGTGATGCAACCCATGATTCCAAAGATCCTTGCATCGCGCGAGTCACCGAGGATCGCGGAGGCGAGGCCAGTGACCAAAACAATCGTTGTCATCAACAGCGCCGAGCCAACCCCCGTGAACGCCCTTCGGATCACATCTTCGTGGTCGCCACCGTTTCGCACTTCTTCTTGATATCGGGTCAGGAAGTGGATCGTGTCATCGACAGCGATTCCGACGCAGATCGTGAACACGCACACGGTTACCATCTCGAGGTGCTGGCCGCTGAGCGCCAAAATGGTCGCGGTGGCCGCGAGCGGGAACAAATTCGGTACGATCGAGATCAAGCCGATGCGGACTGAACGATAGACCAAAGTGAGCACCAACCAGATCACAATGCTTGCCGTACCGAGGCTCTTCGCAAGGTCGGTTACGATCCGATAAATGTTCGTCCACCGCCACACCGCGTCGCCGCTGAGATCAAGCGTGAACTCGGGATGCTCTTCCATGAGTCGATCGAGTTCCGATTCAATCCGCGTGAATGTTTCGCTGTAGGCTGCGATTCCAAGATCTTTGATACGGAATTGCACGGACGCGTTTCGGTACTCGGGCACGTAGAATGAGCGTTTCAAATCGGGCGGCAACAACTCGAGCAGGCTCATGCGCTCCGCGGGCGCCCCGTCACCGGGGAGCGCCGCCAATAGTTGCTGCAAACCTAGCGGGTGACCGATCAAAGGCTCTTCCTCGAGGACAGAATTGACCTCGGATAGCACCTCAAGCAACTCGCCATCTCGGGCGTTTGCCGTCCAATGAAGAGAAACGTAGCTGAACTCCAGTCCGCCGAGAGAATCATCGAGATGTCGAATGCCTCGAGCAGCCTCCCCGGACTCACTCAATCCGCTGTAGCGTTTTTCGTCGGGCGTCAGCTGCAATGAGACGATTGCCAACGCGATCGTCGAGAGGACTGCGATGGAAGCGACGCGTCGGTCACGTTTCAACACCCAATCGACCAACGGTCCGATTCGCCGGAGTTGTCCATCCACCAAACTCTTTCCGATACCGACGTGCAAACGCCGCCCGAGTGGTGACCGACATCCCAGTGGAATCACGGTCAACACGCTGATGAATGTCATCGCGATTCCGACGACGCAGCACCATCCGAACTCGCGCACGACTTCGTGATGCGCTGTCATCAACGACAGAAAACCGATTGCCGTGGTGACACTGGTTAGCAGGCACGCCAAGCCCACGCGTGCGATCCCGCGGCGCGCGGCGTCACGTGTCTCGAGCCCTGAAGCTCGCTGCTGGCGAATCTCGACCATCAAGTGCACCGAATCTGTCAGCCCGACCAGGCTGATCAGCACGGGCACGATGATGTCGTTAAACGGGTTGTCTTGCAGATCCGCAAAGTGCAATAGACCCATTGTCCAAAACACGCCGACAGCCGGCGCGAGTGCCACAATGAGGACCGCCGAGAAACCACGAAAGAGGACGAGCGCTGCGATCAACATGATCGAATAACCGATCAACTGATACTTCATCGAATCGGTGACGTGGTTGTTGACCACCATCAGATGAAGCGGCACGGACCCCGTGAGCAGGAAGTCGAAATTCGCATCGGGCGTCTTGGCAGCAGCCTCCTCCGCGCAACGACGAATCGCGATCGTCGCGTCTTCATCCTCGGTGACATGAAACCAGTCGATCCAGATATGAAAGAGCATCGTTTTCGCATCGGGCGAAATCAGTTGCCCGACCGCGAGCGGATTCTCCAAGACTCGTCCCCGTGCCTCATCGATTCGTCGTTGCGAGGCGTTTTCACTCGGAAGCAGCGTGCCGGATAAACCGAAGAGATTGAATTCGGGAACGCTGTCCAACCACAATGTGCCCGAAACCTGGGGCAGATCATTCAGTTCCGCCTCAATCGCTCTCAGCGCTCCCAGACGCGCGGGCGTGAAAAAGTCCTCGCCTTCTCCGTCCACGGTGACGATCAGAACACATTCACCGCCGCCGACTCGAAATTGCCGAACGTTGCTCGGCGGGGGCTGATCGGCATCGAGGTAATTCTTGTCAACGCGTTCTCGACGACGATCGTCTTCGAGGTCTTCCTCCGGAGAGAGACGTTCGAGCAGCGGAACGAGATACTCCGAAAGCAACGTCGGTTTGGTGTAGCCGACCACCGCGAGCGCGGACACAAACAAGAGTACCGCGATCTGCGCCGAAGGATGATCCGCCCACCAGGTGAATAAACGGCCGGACCAGGTCGGTCGATTCGAAGCCTCGCTCATTGGCGATCGAGTGCGGCTTGATAGGCTTCTGAACGATCGATGATGCCGTCACGGTTGTCATCGATTCGGTAGAAACCGAAGCGTCGAAAAGTGGCCGGGGTTTCCTCGCGACGAATCACTCCATCTCCATCAACGTCCATCTTGACGAAGAACGCTTCGGCCGACTCCTTCGCTTTCTTCTCGATCGCGGCGATCTCCTCAGCAGTCGGTTTCTTCCACGCTCGACGTTTCAGTTGACCGCGTGGCGTTGCGATGTCAAAGAATGCAACCGCCATCTCTTGCCACGTTTGATCGCCCCATGAGACATACTCTTCAGGATCTGGATTGAAGGGGTTTTCGGAGGAGTTGTCGAACGAGACTTTCATCTCCAACGCTTCGGAACCATCCAACTCGAGTGCTTCAGCAAATTGGTACCAGTGTTGCCAATTGAAATCGTAGCGTGGAACGCGGAGCAAAGGCTGTGACGTGCCATCGGCTCGAATCGATGCGATCTCAAACGATTTGCCTCGCAGGTGCATGTGCGGCGTGATGCCGAGCATGCGTCCGCCGACGGGGAGAGAGCCGTAACGCATGGTGACTTGAAAATCGGTTTCGCCGGGGGGAATTTCGAATTCGTGATTGATCGCGACGTGCGTGTCAACACGATGAGTCACCTTGGGTGTCTCGGCGAGCCAAATTCCAAGTCGCGTGATGTCATCGGCTTCGGTTCCGTTGGGTGTGTAATGCATCTGGAAGACAAACTTCGAACCCGCTGGAATCAGCCGCGCGTGTCCTGGCGGAAGTTCGATCGCGCGCTGTCCGGGCACATAAGCGCCCAACCATCCGATGCCTTCAAAGCGTGCCCCATCGGGCGGACGCACAAACACGATCGAGTGGTGCACCACCGATCGATTTCCAGGAATCACTTGCGCGGCGCGGACCCATCGGTCTTCGGTCCACTTCGGATCGACAACAAAGTACTGATACTCGACAACGCCATCCGCAGGCACCTTGTAGGGCTGATCCCTCATCGTGATCTCGAGGTCTGGCGGCGAATCAAGGTGCCAACCGCTGGGCCACTGTTTTGAAGGCGGTGCGTCAACGGCGTCGCCTTCAGCCATTCCTTCGTCAATCCATTTCGCGATCGTGTCCCGTTCGGCTGTTGGGAGTCGCCGTGCTCCGAGAAAAGCACCGACGTCGGCATCGGCATGCCAGGGCGGCATCCGCTTGTCGTCGATCACTTCCAAAATCATGTCACCCCAACCAAGGACCTCTTCATAGTCCACCAACGCCATCGGCCCGATTTCCCCTTCGCGGTGGCACTCGACGCAGTGGTTGTTCAGGATCGGAGCAATATTACGATGAAAGAAAACAGTCGCCTTTGGATTTTGCTTCGGGGTGCGTGGCGCTCGGGTGATCAAGCAGCCGACGCCGGTCGTTTCGCTTCGCTCGACGGAACGGCCCGCAAGAAGTGCGTCGATCGCATCTCGTAAATCGTGTGTCGTTGGTTTGCTCCGCGCGACTCCGGGAGAGTACTGGTCGTCGATGCGTCCCTGGTACCGAACCGTCTTCTCACTGTCGATCACAAAGACCTCGGGGGTCCGCGTCGCGCCGAAAACGTCTGCGATTCGCTGGTCGGCATCGTGAACCATTTCGAATCGAATCGAGTGGACATCAGCGTATTCCAGAATCTCCTCGGCGGAGTCCTGTAGATTGCTGACGACGCCGACGAACTGCACGTCCTCGGGTTCGTACTTCTCGGACATCGCCTGGAGCCGAGGGCCGTAGAGCTTTGCCAACGGGCACTCGGTCCCGAGGAAACAAAACACCTTGATTTTTGTCGGTTCAAGTTCCAACAGCGAGCCGGCGGGCGTTCGCATCGCGAGCGATTGAAGCGTGTCAACGCGTCGGTTTGAGTCGGAGGCATCGGCTAGGTTGGGTGCCGCAATCAGCCAACCCAGAAACAGGAGTGCAAGGCAAAGGTGGTGACGCATGAGGGCTCGGTTTCGGTGGGTCAAAGGGTTGCCTGATGATAGCCGAGGGCGCCGGGGCGGCAAATCGAGATTTGCACAAAGCAAATCTCTGAATCAAGCCTGCCTGCGAACGAGGTTTGTGCACGCTGCAAGACGCGCCCAGTTAGACTTCTTATTCAACTTTCTCTGGAGTACGGATCCTTTTTGTAAGGCAAGCCATGAAGCGTCGAACATTCTTAGCCGGAACCGCCGGTGCCCTCGCGTTGGCACACGGCTCGGGCGTCCGAGCCTCCTCCGCTGCAGATAAATTGCGACTCGCGGTTATCGGTGTAGCGAACCGCGGGGGTGCGAACCTGGCAGGCGTTGCATCCGAAAACATCGTCGCGCTCTGCGATGTCGACCAACGCAATCTGGAAAAGGCACAAAAGCAGTTTTCCGGCGCCGAGTTGTTCCAAGACTATCGCGTCATGCTCGACCAATTCGAAAACCTGGATGGGGTGGTCGTCAGTACGCCGGACCATCATCACGCTCCCGCTTCCATGCGTGCGTTGCAGCGAGGCCTGCCGGTCTACTGCGAAAAACCACTCACTCATACCGTGGCCGAAGCCCGGGCGCTGACCGTCATGGCAAACAAAGCTGGCGTGCCGACGCAGATGGGAACTCAGATTCACGCCGGCGAAAACTATCGACGTGTGGTCGAGAAGATTCGCGCAGGTGTGATCGGTGAGGTCCAGCGGGTGCATGTTTGGGTCGGCAAAGGCTGGGGAGCTACCAGCGTTCCCAAACCCAACGGAACGGCACCCGAGAATCTCGATTGGGATTGCTGGTTGGGACCCGCCGAAGATCGTCCTTACACGCCCAACTACCACCCCGCTAATTGGCGTCGTTATCGCGACTTCGGCGCCGGGACGCTCGGCGATATGGGCTGTCACTACATGGACCTTCCGTTCTGGGCGCTGGGTTTAAAATACCCCAAGCGAATCGTCGCCGAAGGCCCGAACCCAGACGCGGAGTGCTGCCCACTCGGACTCAGTGCTCGCTACGAATTCGAAGCCACTGATTCACACGGCGACTTGACGCTGACCTGGTACGACGGGGATCTCTCACCAAAGGAGAAACTCGAAGGGATGCCGATCGGACGGAGTGGCGTCTTGTTCGTGGGTGACAAAGGAAAGATGGTCGCGACCTACGGTGATCACTCAGTCGAGTTGACCTCCAAAGGTAGCGAGCCGAAACCCGTCGAGAAGATCGCGGCGTCGATCGGCCACCACAATGAATGGCTCGAAGCGATCCGAAGCGGAGACGCCGCACGACCGCTTTGCCGATTCGACTACAGCGGACCGCTCACCGAAACGGTGTTGCTCGGCACCGTCGCCCACCAAGTCGGTCACGCGATTCAGTGGGACGGCGCGACGGCGAGCATCGTTGACGACGCCGAAGCCCAAACGCTGCTGTCCAAGACCTACCGCACCGGCTGGGAACTCATGGCGACGGCCGACGCCTAGACCAAGAGCAGGTCAACTATCGCCGGTCGTCCTTAGACCGCCGGCCGATGCCAGTAACCGCCGTGCGTCAGCGGCGAAGCGAAAACGACGGCACCGTGGCAACTCCGACTCCGGACTGCAGCGTATCGAGCGGGGCACCAGGAGAGCCACTCGGGATCAACACGTTGGTTCGCATCCCGCGCTGGTTGGAACTTCGCATCAATTGCTCGCTGGTTGCACTCCCCACGATGTTCGATGCGACTTGCGGCGCAGAGTTCGGTGCCAGCGTAGAGCTTGGTGGCTGGGCCGAGTTCGGTGGAAACGCCGCCACTTGCGTGCCGGGTTGAAGCGGTCGAATCCGCGCCGCAACGGTGCTGGCGGGTGTCCCGGACGAACGCATGGCGTATCCAACGGGTTCCAGGTCCACACGCTGCTCGGTGGTGGTGCGAACCACATTCCGCGGAACTTGAACGGTGCGTTTCTCCGCGACCCAACGGGTTTGCCACGTCGTGCGGTTGATCACTTCGTCTCGCGCTTGCCAACGAGTTTCCGGAATTTGACGGTAGGCGACCACGGGCTGCCGGAACGGGTTCCAGCGACCCTGCACATAGGGTTGCCAACGCATTTCGGTGATGGGCGTGTACAGTCGCCGAACTTCGGGAGTGGACTGGGCGACCGTCTCGGGACGGTAGACCATCGTTTCCTTCTGCTCCATCTTTTGCTCGACAAAGGATCGAGGCACGTTCCGGACGACCTGACGATAGACGATACCCGTCGCCGGATCTTCGCGCAGCGTGTTGTCCTGGGCCTTGGCGGAAGTAGAAAGAAAGGTGACGATCCCTACCGTGAAACAGCACGTGGCCATCCGGATCGCTGCTGCCTTCGAAACATCCATGTTCGTGACTCCCTCGTCGGCGCCGCTTCCCGACGAATCGCGGACTGAAAGATGAGTGCTGGCAAATGTTTCACGAGTCTCCATTTGCCTCCTTCCAAAAATCGGTTGTCCGCTAAGCCGAACTCGAACAAACCCCATGATCGATCCCAAAATCTTGCCGTTGGTCCGTTGTCCGCTGGACGGACAATCACTGGAAATCGCATCGGCGGAGACGATCGCTCACATCAAC
>JBCBOT010000002.1:0-96487 GCA_039821165.1 Planctomycetota bacterium
TGTACTTGCTCTTCCCCGCGAAGTTCACGTAGGTGTAGTTGAATGTTGGCGATTTGACGGAACCAGAAGGGTTGCGGCGTTCGCCGTTGATGCCGATCAGAAGGTGTGTTTCGCTAAGTTCAGGCCAACGGGTTCGCACCGAGTCGATGTAGGACTTGGCATTCATGTTTGAGCCATGCAGCAGCACAAGCGCGGGCCATGTTGTGTCTGGAGAGTAACTCTCTGGAGCGTGGATGTAGTAGCTGAGTCGGTTACCGGCGCGACCCATGGTGGTCTTGTTGGGTTCGGGTTCGGCGCGACGAATGGCCTGCAGCGTTTTCCACTGCTTTCGATTTTCCGTTTCGTGGCTCGGGGTGAAAATTACTTCGGACCAATCCAATTCACCTCGCAAGACGGTGCCATCGCGAACGGTCAGTGTCGATGTTTCGGCGAACCGAATTTCATCCACCTTGTCGATCTCAATGAAAGCACGCCCAAAATCGGTCGTGAGCAACAGAGTGCCCGAGGCTCGGCACTCTTTTTCACCCGTGCCGGAGTCGGTGATTTGAAAGACGGACTCATCGGCAACAACGGTGGAACCGATCCAAAGCAAGAACAAAAGTCTCATTACCGTACTCCCGGCTCGGGTGCTGTTTGAACGAAGGAATCGTTCGAGATATTTCATCCGCCAGATAGGGTTTGATCGTCGGCCTGACCGCGACCACTCATGATGGTAGCAGAGAACGCTCTGCCTCGAGAAAAACCGGTCCCAAAACGGCGGATGGCAAGCCGCGGCACCCACGGCTTGCCATCCGATCTCAGCGTGGAGGCATCAACCACGCCTTGGTGTGACGTTCATCACGACTTAGAAGTTGTCTGCGATGACCTCTTTGCCCGCACGCGTCAGCAACGCACGCCAGACCGTTTCATCGATGCTTTTCGCGATAAATCGAACCGCACCGTCACCCAAGAGGACGTTGAAGCCACCGGAATGCGCCTCGCCAGTGCCCGAGAGCGGTCGCTCCATATCGACTTCCCAATCGATGGGTTGTGTCCAGGTGACCGCATTGGAAAGCGATGTTTCGGCGACCATGATCGTGTTCGAAAGACCATCAAGGACATTCCGAAACTGCATTTCTTTCACCGCTTCATCCCGCATCAAGCCCGCACCCGCTGGAGCTTGGAAAACCGTCTTGCCGGGTGATGGCATGTTGCTCGGGTCGAGGAAGATCAAAGGCATTTGATCGATGAGCGTTCGGTTGTGTTCGCTGTCCCAGGGCTCGTCGAGATGAAATTGTTCATACAGTGCTTGTTGTTCAATGAACGGAAGGATCGCGACGCGCCATGAAAGAAGCGGCTTGCCGTTCTCATCGCGAATCGCACCGAACGGGAGTTTTTGATACGCGCTTTCGTAGTTGTGGATAGCCAGTCCGATCTGCCGGAGATGATTTGCGGCCGTCGTTCGCCGGGCTGCTTCCCGGGCCGCCTGAAGCGCGGGGAGGAGAAGGCCGACGAGTACGCCCACGGTCGCCACATTTGGCGCGGCTTCGATCTTGGGAGTCTTGAGCAGATCGCCTTCGCGTTGCAGCATCAGCATGGGTTTGACTTCATCGGCCAGTCTTGCGATGTAGGAGCGCAGGGCATCGGAGACCGCGTCGTTATCTTGGATCGAGGCTTGGCCGGCTGCGACAAGTTCCGTCGCGGCCTCCTCCAGCGTCGTCTTGACGATCGATTCGATATCGATCGCATCCTGCTCGCTCTTTGCCTTGATGGTCCAGTTCCCAAAGGAATCAAAATTGATGTTGCCGAGATCAATCGAGTTCCACATCGAATCGATTTTGAAGACGGCGTTCGGCAATCGCTGCATAAACGGTGGTGCATCCTGCATTTGCATCTGGGCAACGCCGCTGATCATCGGGGCGAGTGGTTTCATGTCGAGAACAATTTGAATGTCCCCTTCCATCGGGACCTCCGAGAGGATTTTGGGAAGCGATCCACCGCCACCACCTGCCATGGAATCCATCACTTTCGGCAGGTAGTTTGCGGTCCCCATGATCCAGAGCTTGGGTGACGCCTCGTACAAATACACCGGCGCCGAGCCATCCGCCATGGAATAGCAGGTCTTCCCGCCCACCATCGTCGTTTCGGTGTTGACGAGTCCAGGCTTGAGCTGGCTGATCGAGACGTCCTCGTTGAATGCGACGACGATTCCAAAGTCCGGGTATTGGCCGCTCGGCATCGGCATCACCAGACGGGCAAAACGCACTTGCCCAACCCGAACTCCGACATTTTCATCCGTCCATGCATCCATGACTTCGGTCGGCATCAGCCGCATGAGGTCATGGGACATCATGCGGCCCGGTCGTAAATCCAGTACGCCCAGCGCGTCGGCGGGCACAAAGCGATCGGAGACCATCGCAGACTGTGCCTGCGCATTCGGCGCAACCATGCCCATGAAGCTGACGAGTGCTGCAAAGAACAAGCCATGCTTGCCCGCGCGACACTCCTGAATCTTTCGTTTGCTTTTCATCGTTCTGATTGATCCTGGAGAAGTCTCGAATGGACAATGCCGAACCGAGACGCGAGAAAAAGGGACAACGCACCACCAAGCATCGGGAGATTGATAACCGCCGCCAGGTGTATGGGTGTTATGGTGCACCTGCGCAGGGGAACGGTCAAGTGGTTTATTGAGCGCCGACCGGTGGCCACCGTTCAGTCCCGTTTCGGGCGCGGACCCGGCGATTGATCACCCGACCATGTCGTACCCGTGGGGCTGGCGACGTGGCGATTGATCCGCATACCGCGTTCCAATGGCGGCGAAACTGCTTATGCCGTTAGCTTCATCGGTAGATCGGTCAGACGCTGACCGGTCAGTCGACGGACCGCATTCCCGATTGCTGCACCGATCGGACCCATGGGAGGTTCGCCCACGGGGAGCGGATGATCGACGCCCTGGATCAAATGGACGTCGATTTCTCTCGGCGCGTGCCGCATCAGCGCCATGTCGTAGGGGCCATAGTTTGTTGGGTAAAGCTGCCCTTCCTTGAGTGTCATCCTTTCGTGCATCGCCGCGCTCATGCCCATGATGATGTTTCCTTCACACTGGGCGCGGACCTGATCAGGATTGACCGCCAATCCGCAATCGAACGCGCACGTGACTTTGTGAACGACGATGCGTTCGCCTTCGATCGAAACCTCAGCGACTTGGGCGCAGGGTGAATTGGCATCGATCGAGACAGCGATCCCCATCGCTCGGCCGTCCTTCACGTCGTTACGGTAGTTCGATTTTTCGGCAGCTTTCTTGATGACAGCCTTAATACGCTGACTCGACTCTTCGTCACTTAGTCGTTTCAGTCGAAAATCGATCGGATCTTTCTTCGCCTTCAAGCACAGCTCATCGACAAAACTCTCGATCGCGAATGTGTTGGCAAGCAATCCCAGGCTTCGCCACCAGCTCGTCGCGAACGGCAACGTCGTGTGCCACTGAACGGAACGGTGGTTCGGTACCTTGTCGTAGAGAATCGCCGCACCGCGAAGCGCCCCGAAATCCGCACCGAGCATCGTCGTGGCGAGCGGCGGCATGAGGACCGAGTTGATCGCGACATCACCGCTCGCGTAATGATGTTCGAGGAATTCTAGATAACCATCGCTGTCTAACTTTCCACGCATGACGTGGTGCGTCGGCGGGCGGAAGAGATCGTTTTGAAACTCTTCTTTGCGAGTGAAAAAGTACTTCACGGGCCGCCCGACTTCCTGCGACATCTGTGCGGCTTGCACCGCATGGGCGGTGTTCAATCGGCGACCAAAGCCGCCGCCGAGATAGGTTGGAACAATGTTGACCGACTCAAGCGGCAACTCCAGAGCATCCGACACCATCTTCTGTGTGATCCCGGTCACCTGTGTCGACAGGATCACCGTCGCCTTGCCGTCGCGCACGTCCGCAACGGCACCATTGGGTTCAATCTGTGCGTGTGCACCGATCGGGCTTGTGAATTCGAGCGTCTCGTACCCGTCGCCCGTTTCGGGGAGGGCAGAACCAGATTTTTGCGTGACCATTCGGTCGCCGTTGCCGACGCGCAGCTGGTCGCGAAGCTCTTTCTCCGTCCACTTCTTCGGGACATCCCACTGCACGTCGACTTTGCGTTTTGCGGCCAACGCTTGCGGGTAGGATTCAGCGACCACGCCGATCCAATCTTCTTTCCGAACGATCTTCACAACTCCGGGCATCGATTCGGCTTGACTTCCATCGGCTCGTTTGAGCTTGGCGCCGACATGTTCCGGGCGAATCACGGTCGCGTGCAGCATGTTCGGAAGCTCAGCATCCATTCCGAAGATCGGTTCGCCAAAGACCTTGGGAAGCAGGTCGATTCGGGGCACCGCTTTTCCGACAAATTTGTATTCGCTGGCGGGTCTCAGTTCGGGAGCCGCAGGTACGGTCCACTCTTTGACGTTGGCGGCCACTTCGGCATAGCTCATGGATTCGCCGTCGGCGGAGACCAACCCGGCTTCGGTTTTGAGGCTGGCGACGGGGACTTTCATTTGCGCGGCGGCTTCGGTCTTGATCATCTCGCGCATCGTGGCCGCCATCTCTCGAAGCGGCTGCCAGAGGCTCGCTACGGAGAGGCTGCCACCGGTACTCATGCCATCAACCACTCCCGACTCCGTTTCCGCCGCGACGACTTCGATTTGGTCGAGTCCGACGTCCAACTCATCGCACACCATTTGCGCAAAGCCGGTGAAGGTCCCCTGACCCATCTCGACCTTGGAGGAATGCACCAAGACCTTGTTGTCTTGCGTGATTTCGAACCAAAGCTGCGGTTCGGTACCCTTGCCGGAGTAAGGCGGCACCATCTTTTCGAGCATGCCGACGATCGCCCGTCGCATCGGGTTCAAGCCGACGTAAGTGCCGATTGCCACGACGCCGAGGGTCCCGAGTCCGCCACGGATAAGAAACTTGCGTCGCGAGCTCTTCTTTTTCGGTGCTCGTTCGGCATCGGCCGTTTCGTTGCTACCGTCGTTTGCATTCATTTGGCTGCGTCCGCCTTAGCTTGTTGAAGTTCGGCGGCGCGATGGATCGCCTTTCGCATTCGGTAGTACGTCGCGCAGCGGCAGATGTTGATGATGTTGTCGTCGATATCCTGGTCGGAAGGGGCGGGGACTTTCTCAAGCAACGCCGCCGTCGCCATCATGAAGCCCGGTTGGCAGTAACCGCACTGTGGTACGACTTCTTCCATCCAAGCTTGCTGAACCGGATGGGGGTTGGCTTCCGTCCCGAGCCCCTCGATCGTCGTGACATTTTTTCCGTCGGCGAACTTCACGGCGTAGGAACAACAACGGACGGCATCGCCATCGATCAGGATCGTGCAAGCGCCACAAGCCGCTTTGCCGCAACCGAACTTTGTGCCCTTCAAGTCCAGTACATCTCGGATGACCCAGAGCAGTGGGGTGTTGCCATCGTCGATTTCCACCTCGATGGGTTTCTCGTTAATCGTGAAGCTTATTTTCATTGCATGCCCGAGAGGAGTGATTGCGGCAACGATTACTTTTCCGGGATCGGTGTGCCGGCTTTGAACCAGCGTTTGACGGCCTTGATGTACTCGTCTTTTGCAACGAGAGGTTTCTCGCGCGGCTTGCCATCGGCATTCACACCAGGCTCCCAAGCCCACAACACGAGTTCGTGCTCGGTGAGGTGGTGCAGGACCTGATCGTGTGTTCGTCCGCCGTTGCGTTTCGGATCTAAGATCGACTTTGCGATTTCGATACGCGTCAGGCCTTCCCAACGCATTGAATTCGGGGCCAAGCTCCACTCGGGAGCCCCCGGCACACCTGAGTACTCATTGTTTTCGACTTGATGGCAGGTGTTGCACTTGGTCGCATCGAAGCCGACGTTTTTCTTGCCTCGTCGGATTTTGAAGTAGTGCGGGTGCGAGTCCTCACCCTGTTTGGGGACGCCATCACTGGGATGGCAATTCACACATCGCTTGTGCGTTAAGACGCGCATCAGTTTGTCGAAGTCCGTTTCCTTCGTCTTTGTCGGCGTTGGCTGTGGCGAAGTCGTTGCCGGGGACTGCGCGAAAACGGACGGTTCGCAGATTGCTGAAGCGACAAGAAGGATTGGAAACACTCCCACCCTGAAGAACGTTTGGCCCGGTCGTGAGCGTCTGCTGTACCAAAGCACTGAGTCACCTTGTGTGGGGCAGGAGTGGATCGCGGCTGGCGAGTTTCTTCTCGCCAGTGTCACGATGCGTTTCGGCGAAGTCAACCGAACGCATTGGACAGCATTTCTTCGAGTTCCGCGAACAAGAAAGGCTTGCTGAGGGCGCCGTCAAAACCATGGGTCGCATCGTCGGCTAGCACGGGATCGACCGAATAGCCACTTGTTTTTGCAGTTCATCCGAAGAAAGCGTTGTCTCGGTGATTTTCGGATTTGCAAATTGGGTTTTGTTCGTCACTCTCTCTTTCAAGGGTGCTGTGTGCTCCGTCTGCCGGGATATTTGAGTGATGATCTGGACTTGTCGGATTCTGCTACTTTTCGTCTTCGCCCTGTTTTGGGGAGGCCTCACCTTTTATACGGGATTCGTTGTTCGCGTCTCGCACGACGTGCTCCCCGACCTGATCGACGGAGGCTTGATCACGCAACGCGTCACTGTGCTGCTTCAATACCTTGGCCTTGTTTCGGCGGCGTTGATGCTCATGAACAGCCTTCAGTTGCTGCGAAATGCACGCGTCTACGGGATAATCCTGTTGGTGCTTACATCGATACTACTCCTTTCGCTGGTGGGACTGTTTTTGGTCCACGGCCAACTTGACGCGGTCATCGATGTCGAAGCACGCGAGATCCTCGATCGCGACGCGTTTACCATCGGGCATCGCCGTTACAATCAACTCACGGCAGTCGAGTGGATTGCATGCGTGATCTACGTGCCCATCAGCCTGCTGGGATGGAGGTGCGATGACCGGCGGAGCCGGACGCCCCAAACGTGATTGGGACCTATCATGTTGAATCAGTCAGAGCGTCCTTGGTACACCCTTTCGCTCCGATTTCTTCTTTCGCTCACGCTGCTCCTGGCCCTCTTGGCTTGGTGGCGGCAGCGACCCAAAGTGGTCACGGAGTCGTTGCCCGGACAACTTGAATTCGCGGCGAGCCGTGGCAAGATCGCCGGGCAAGGCGTTTGGCCGTTGGCTCATCCGAAACGGACGATCACAAGCACCGTGCGGCGCGCGGACTTTCTGAACTACGTGAACGACGGGCCCGCGGAAGTGCTCGATGCCCAGGGACGACTCATTGAGTTGCAACTCTGGCGGGACGGCGTGCTTCGCTCGCAAGAGTATTGGTTTCGGGATCACCGGGGTAACGTTGTTTCGCACGGAAGTGTCGTCGACGGGAGACCACATGGTCTGTGGCAATGGTACGCAAGCGACGCCAAAAATCACTCTCCGAAGGACTGGATCCTCCGCAACCAAAACCTGACGTTGATCTCCGCGACACTGAATCGACGATCAAACGACTCTGTCTATTTTGCATTGAGTGATTCGATAGAGGTGTCGCAGCCTCTGTCTCGGTTACCCAGCACGAAAAAACAAGTCGACGATTTGTTGAGGGCTCAAGAAAACGCGTCGTCACATCGCGGCCCGACCCACGAATTTGAATTCGATCGAGGGAGGCTGATCTCCGTCGATGGCACGGCCGTCGGCGACTTTCTGGTTCGAATCCCAACGGCCGGCGTGGAGGCACGTTCGCTGAGGTCGCTCTTCGAAAGCGTTACCGTTTGCCGGGTGACCCAAAGCACTCCCATGCACGAGGTCTACCGTGATCTATTTCGTGGGAAGCAATGGTCGGCGCTGAACGCGCCTCGGTCTCGAACCGACCGGATTCTGTACAACGGAGCCCCGCTTCCGCACGTCGCTCACCTCTACATGATGCTCGCCAATGACGGCCTCACGCTGGACTATCGATATGGTCATTTGAACGTCGTCACGGCGTCCGATTCGAAGACCTGGATCGACAAGACGAACATGGATTGCCTTTCCGAGTTATCCTCTGCAGCCTTCAACGCGTGGGATGATTGGTCGCTTCGGCTTCAGGTTTGGTTATTTGGAAGTCGGGAGCACACGTTCTATGGTCGGCAACGGACCCTCGGTGCCTTCGTCGAGCAAACCGAGAGAGTCTTTGCGCGGCAGACCTCCGAGCCGATCGAGTTTGAGTTTGATCCACCCTCGCTTGCCAGCCGAATGATCGTGTGGCCGAATCAGGACCGACAAGTCCTGCAATCGTCCGAGTCGCCCCTGCGAGCGAGTCCGGGGCTTTCTCTGCGCACCCTCTTCGGGTTGGTGTTGTCCCGACTGGATTTGCGATTTCAGTGCGATGGCAATCGAATCACAATTTCTTCTTCGCTCGGCAACGGTCACTGAAGTCCGCGCCCGACGATCGTTTCTTTCATGCCGAAATGACGTTCACTCCGTATCTTCGATGGAGCCTCCACATGATCCGGTCCGCGTTTCTCGCCGTCTTGCTGGCGGGAATTGGTGTCGTTCACGCTGATTCACCCGTCTTCTTCCAGGGAGTCCGTGTGTTTGATGGTGAGAAAACCATTACCAAAACAAACGTGTTGGTCGCTGACGGAGTGATTCAAGAGATCGGAGCCTCGGTCGATGCACCCGACGGTGCAAAGGTGATCGATGGCACGGCAAAGACGCTCGTTCCGGGCCTGATCGACTGCCATACCCACGCATTCTTTGAATCCCATCTCCAGCAAGCCGTCTATTTCGGCGTGACAACCGAACTTGACATGATGAGCAACGCCCTGATGGCGTCATCGCTAAGGGAGGGACGTGACGATCCGACTTCGAAGCTCGGTCGGGCAGATTTCTATTCGGCCGGCGCGGCAGTCACGGTTCCCGGAGGTCATGGAACGCAATTCGGATTCGCCGTCCCGACGCTCGAAAAGTCAGAGGACACCGATGCATTCGTTCGCCAGCGAGTCCGCGAAGGATCGGACTATATCAAAATCATCATCGAAGACGGCAGTGCCTATGGTTTCTCTCGACCGACTCTGACTCCCGCGATGGTGAAAGCGGCGGTCAAGGCCTGCAAGGCTCTTGGTAAGTCGGCGGTCGCACATGTTAGCACTCAAGACGGCGCGAGACTTGCCACGGATTCTGGCATGTCTGGTCTCGTTCACCTCTTTTGCGAGTCCGAGCTTAGCGACGAACTCGCCAACGCGATGCGGGAATCCAAGATGTTCGTCGTGCCAACCATGGCCGTGATCACGAACCTCAGCGAAGAGAAAACAACGGATCGAATCCGAAACGACGAATCACTCAAGCAACTGCTCACCAAAGCTAACCTCGCGAACCTTAGCACGTCGTATCCGATCATGCCTGGGAACAAGAATTCGAACGACAAGCTGCGCGAAAACATCAAGCGACTCCAAACGGCCGGAGTCCCAATTCTCGCCGGCACGGATGCACCCAATCCCGGTACGGTGCATGGCGCGAGCATGCATCAGGAACTGAGGTTGCTCGTCGACGCCGGCTTGACGCCGATCGACGCACTTCGTGCCGCCACATCGCGCCCCTCGGAGCACTTCGGACTATCGGATCGTGGCCGCATCGAGTCGGGGCTGCGAGCAGATTTGATTCTCGTCGACGGCGACCCCACCACAGACATCAGTAGCCTGGCAAAGATCGTAAGCGTCTGGAAGAACGGCAGCGAAATCGATCGCACCCCACGTTTTCAGGCCGTCCAGGAGGAGCAAAAGCGAACCACCTCCGGTGCGCCCGAGCGAATCAGCTCATTTGAATCAGGAAACGCCGACGCCGAGTTCGGTGCCGGATGGATGACAAGCACCGATGCAATGATGGGAGGAAAATCCATCGCGGCGATAAAGGTGGTGGCAGGTGGTGCGGCGAAGTCTCAGAAGTCACTCGAAATCAGCGGCACCACACAAGCCGCCTCGCCCGCGTTTTCGGGAGCGATGTTCTACCCCGGTAAGGTCGCCATGCAGCCTGCAAACATCGGTACCGGTCGATCACTTTCGTTTTGGGCGAAGGGGAACGACGAAGAATTTCGCGTCATGCTCTTCTTTCAGAAACGCGGCTTTGCGCCGTCCATCAAGTCGTTCACCGCCGCTAAGGAGTGGAGGGAGTGCCGTTACGCGATCAAAGACTTTGACGGCTGTGACGGCAGCGATGTACTGGGCATCTGGTTCGGTGCAGATCAAGCCGGCGACTTTGCCTTTCAGATTGATGAGGTGCGGCTGGTTGATGAGTAGAGAGGCCATTCAACGCCAAGCCTGAAGGACTTGACAGTAAATTTAGCTTGGGCTACAAATCCGGAAGTGTAGCCTATGCTAAATTTACAGGGGACTCCGATGCCTTCTTCCGCCCCGCGCGACCGCCGCGGTTTCACGCTGATCGAATTGCTGGTCGTGATCGCGATCATCGGCATCATGGTCGGTTTATTGCTACCGGCGACTCAAGCGGCCCGCGAAGCCGCTCGACGCATGCAGTGCAGCAACAATCTGCGGCAACTTGGCATCGGAATGCACAACTACCATTCCGCCTTCCGTCAGTTTCCGGCCGGATACACTTCGTTCGAAACCAGCAACGGTTCGGGGCCCGACTGGGCTCGGATCGATCCGCTCACATGGGACGCCGCACCGGGTTGGGGCTGGGGAGCTCAGATGCTTCCGTTCGTGGAAGGCTACGCGACCGCAAGCAACTTGCGATACAACGAGCCGATCTGGTCGCCAGGCAACTCCGATGCCATCGCGTCCAGTCTCGAAGTCTTTCTATGCCCTTCGGCAACCGGCGGCCATGATCCGTTCATCGTCGTCGATGAGAACCAAAACCCGCTCCTCATCGACGGCCGGCAGATTCGCTTGGGCCGATCTCATTACGTCGCCAGTCACGGCCAGGAATCGTGCTGGGGCGAATGCGGATCTGCCGCGACGGGTGAAGTCTTCTCGAATATCTATACCGGCCAAACGAAGATCGTTCGGATCGATGGGGACGCTTCGCAGGTCGCCGACGGACCGTTCTTTCGCAATTCGGCCACCAAGTTCCGAGACATCCTCGATGGCACTTCGCAAACGATTTTCCTCGGTGAGCACTCGTCCGCGTTGAGTGACAAGACGTGGGTCGGTGTGGTGCCCGGGGCCTTTACGCATCCACGATTCGAATCGCCCGAAAATGGTCCGGACGCCGCAGCCACATTGACGCTGGTCCACGGCGGACCGTCGGGCGGCGAACTCGATATCACTGGGGCACCGATCATTCACCCGGTCAACTTTCCGACCTACCACGTCGGCCAAATGTACTCCGAGCATCCAGGTGGAGGTCATGTCCTTTTCGCCGACGGCTCGACCCACTTTATTAACGACAGTGTCGACCTGTTCTTGTGGGCCGAGTGCTCGAGTATGCGTGAGCACGAACAGATCGATGAGGAAATGTTGCGATGACCCCTATGAAGTCGTTTGCCGCGATTGTCTGCTCCGGATTACTCCTGTTTGTCATCTACACGTTCGCTTCGGGCAAGCAATACGGCACGGTCAGTGATCAAGGCTACCAGTACGCCAAGGCACTCTACTCCTGCTGCAATCGCCAGGATGGTAACAAGCTCGAAGAGATTTCCCGCTTGATTGACGAAGCCCGAGCGCGGGAAGAACTCGGGGAAAAAGAAACTCGATGGCTTGCCGGAATCATCGAGCAGGGCCGGGAAGGCGACTGGGCAAACGCTTCGAAGGCGGTGCGGCAATTGATGGTGGATCAAGTCACCAAGAGCTGATCAAGCGACCGTATCGCGTTCATCGACGACTTCGATGTACGGCACTTCGTCGAAACTCTCTCTCGCGCGGTGCTCTTGTCCCTTTGTTCGGACTTTCGGGCGGGGGACCGATTGATGGCTCCGAGGCAATTCACTCTCCATTCGTCGATCGATTCGAGGACCGAAATAGTCGCAGTAGGCGAATCCGACGAGGCAGACTCCGAGCACGCCCACGATCAGAACAAATAGGAACACGGCGGCATCGGATGTCGGTGTCGCTGAGTGCGAGACCACTGTAAAGAATGCCGCTGAAACCAACGTCAGCACCAGCAGCATGCGGATGGAGTAGCGGCGAAAGTACATTCGCAGCAGACGAGGGCTGACAATTGCGTGCCACTCAACGTACAGAATGAGCAGCAGCACCGCCATGAACGTCAGGAGTCGTATTTCGGCCATCGGGTTAGTATGGCATGGAAGTCGATTGGGAAGGGCGCCCGTGTCCGTATGAAATCGGTTTCGAAAATCCCACGTCGAGTCCTATGGCGGAGGACTTGTTTTCGACGAAGGCGAACGGTTGATGATGCACGACGACTCGGGCGAAGCGTTTTTCTACATTCAGGGCTTTGAGTCGGAGGGATAATTCTTATCGCCCGAGAGGGAGTATCGTACAATCGTGTGTTCGGCGCGGAGACACGAATTGAGTGGGAGCCTCGCAAGGCTTCACCGCAAACTGTGTCAGCGGCCCTGGCGAAGCCTTGGAACCGTGAGGCCACACGCTGGAGACCACGTTCACCCCACGTGATCGTCACGATTTTTCCCAACGGGCTACATCCGATGGACGTATCGAATCCATACCTGCCCCCGGCTACGTCGCCCCAGGATGCGACGCCTCTGCCTTTGCCGGGCGATGCGCAACTGCGACGACGCGCCCTCGCGATTTCCATTTCGACTGCAACCATCCTCGGGGGAATGATTCTGGTTTATTTCGCCGAGTCTTCCAATGGTTTCAGTCCACCGGTGGGCATTTGGTTGATTGTTTCGACCGGCGTCATCTCGGTACTCACGGCGGTCTTTACGCGGGACGTTATCTTTTCCCCGCTTTGTTGTCTCGGGGGAATGATGGCGAGTGTCACGCTTGCCGCGATCATGAAGAGTTGGAGCTACGTCTCATTGGAAGTCACGGTTCCGTTGACACTCCTTGTGACTGTCCCGTCATTCGTAATCGCATACTTGTTGAGTCGTCGAATGTCTAAGCGGCTCCGGCTGCAAACTCAAGATGCCGCAGCGGATCCGATGCCGACCAACTGACGAGCGCGTGCCGATTGCAGGAGTTGCCTCGCCGCGAAGTCGCACGGAATGAAGTCGCAGGAGTTCGGGAAGGAGTCACCGAATGATTGGACCCGCTCCGTTTGAAATCGCCAGTCCGCTGCGATCCGTCAAAATTCGGCTTGGCATCGACCAAAGCGTGGCTGGGCAAAACGCAAAGGCGCGGGGGCGCAAAGACGAAGAGAATGACACCGAAGGAGTTTGGGCAGGAGTCACAGGATGATTGGAGTCGTTCGAGTTGAACTCCTCACGGGAGATTTTTCCGCTGAGTCTTGAGCTCACGTTGATCGTGTCCATCCGTGTCTGTCCGATTAGTTCGCTCTCCCCTCTTCGTGTCCTTCGTTTCTTCGTGGTTCCTCTGCTCGGCGTTCGTTTCAGCCCAGCGTCGACGGCGATGCCTCGTTTCGTGGAGTGGCAACTCAACGACCAACATCGAAGGAAACCGCGAAGTTCACGAAGAGCACGAAGGCTTAGGCATTCGGGTGTATGGATAAAAGAGTCCGCGTACCTTTTCACCTCCGGGATAACGCCTGAGCGTAACCGGGTGGCGACGTTACGCTGTCCATTCTGATTCGCCCGGATTCGCCACTCCGGTCCACGATGTTGTTATTTGGCCCGGTGACCTACGTGCCGGGATACTTTACGGGAAACGGGAAGCCACGCACTTTGACTGGAGCCTTCAGGTGTTTCTCCGAGAAGCGTTGAGCCTTCTTGTGGCTTGAGAATCTTAGAGCGTCCGGATGTTCCACCGAGAAACGCGGTGCGTAATCGTGCAGATATCTGATTGCTGGCATCAGATCATAGTCGCCATTTTCGTTTGCACGGTCAGCGACAAGTGTGTTCCAAATATGATCGCCTTCAGTGACGCGATAAATGTCGACCCAAAACGGCTTGTTTGGTTTCTCGGACGCAGCGAAAACCGAAAGGGTCAGTGTCCGGATCATGCCTGACACACTTGTCACGATCCGAAAGCGATGCGGGCCCTGTTCGAATTCGGGAATCTCGTCATGCATTCGGAATGATTTGCTTTGCCAAATAACTTGATCCTACCCGGTTTAGACGCTGGGTCGATGTCGGATCTCGGTTTCGAGGACGCCTTATCCCAAGTTCGGTGTCTCGATTCTATCACTTATTGGCACGAGTTGGGCTGATTCTCGTTTGACGCAGGCCGTCAAGATCGCGTGTCATTTCTGCCGACCAAGGATCGCCGTGGCGGTGTGATCCGGGGGCGGTGTCCCGGTTTGCACGCCAATCGGTTTTGTGCGAGTGAACATGGAAGCCACGTAACGGCGAATTCGCAAAGATCTCCTGCGGTGATTTTTCTTTTGTCTATTCCGCGGCGTTAGGGGATCTTCTTGTGAGCACGACATCGCTCGATTCCCACGTGAATCTTGGTTCCAAACGAGATGTGCAGCTTCACGGGATCCCGACCAAGCAGCGATGGCTGTACCCGCGCGATCATGTCATCGCCTTTTTGATCGCTAAAAAGAATGAAGGAAACCGGGGTGGAAGCGACTTCGGATTGCGGGAGGATTGCGGCTCTTTCGAGACACTCATCTTTCAGGCAAGGTGAATGCCTCGACGACATCTGCTCCAAGCTCAAGATTCTCGTCGAGCGTGAAAAGGGACTAGAATTGGAAATTCTCGATCGATGACGTTGCCGGCGCCACTATTGGTGTTTTTCAATAAGTTCGGCTAGCTCGATGTTGCGATCCAGCAGATTCCAGAAAGCACGAGGCTCCTCGTACTCACGGGCGCCGAGAATCTCCGTTTCGATCAGCCACCACATCCAAGCCAAAATAGATCTCGGCTTGTCAGGAAAAAAGCTATGACCACACCCTTCCATCAAGAGACCACTGTTTCGCAGCAATGCAAATTCAAAGTCGTGTTTTGCCACAAAGCGACGCAGGTCATCCAGCATATCCTGCGACAGAGCATGCCCACTTTCGACGTGAAGAGAATAGGTATCTGTGAGCTGAATTCTCTCACGATTGTCGGTCGTTAATCCCCGGAAATACTTTCCAACCAAAGAGGTTTCACGCCCTAGGCGAAAATCCAGCCCGCTGGCCACTTCGACCAAGCTCGCCGTGGACCAATAGCGAGCGCCGTCATCTGGTTTCTTGCGATAAAAGTCAAACACGGCAGTTCGCCGACCGCCGCTCTGGTTCGTCTCGAAACCCCATGCGACGCGTTCGAAGTCAAAGTTGATTTGGCGCAGGTAGGACCTGGGCCAGAGCCACGTCCAGCCGGACTTGAGCTTCAGGTCGGGATGTGGCACCTGTTGGCGCAGCGACTTTCTTCGCTGATGGCTTCTGATGATCTCGATCATTGTGGTCACTCATTGAAGAGCAAGGAACGAGCTGCCATGACCTAAACCTAAGTCAGCTCTTTCTGGGCTGCAGTAGTGATAATGGACCGCTGCGAACGATTGCTGGACGTTGCCGAGGAGGGTACTTGCGAAACGGTGATACCACTTCTCACCCTCTTCGTGCCCTTCGTTTCTTCGTGGTTCCGCTTCTCGGCGATCGTTTCAGGCCAGCGTCGACGGCCGTGTCTCGTTTCGCGGCATGGTAACTCAACGACCAACGTCGAGGGTAACCACGAAGAGCATGAAGGCTTGGGCATTCAGCGAAGCTCGCTATCAGTTCCCAAGGAGTCCGCGTGCCTTTTCTACTCGCGATCCTGTCAAAAATCGGCTTGGCGTGGTCCAAAGCGTGGCTGGGTAAAACGCTAAGTCGCGGGGACGCAAAGACGCAGGGAATGGCACCGAAGGAGTTTGGGCAGGAGTCAAGAAACGCAGCAAGACTCAAATGCTGGACGTTTGGCATCCCATTGGTTCTGTCTGGTCGGAGCTAATCCTTTGATCCTATCGCAATTGTCGGCTTGATCTCCTGAATGAGCCACTTGGTCATTCCGAGTACCGAATGGGGGTTGGATTCGGGACCGACCGGGCGTCCACGGCCGTGGGCATGTGGGAACGTGTTGAGGTAGTAGTGCATCCTTGGATGATGCTTTGGTAGTCCCGCGTTCCAATATTTGACCAGCCAATCCCGTTCAACGAAGTCGTAGTACTGTTCGGACTTCCAGATCACTGGTCCGTAATACAGGATGTATTCCAAGCCTTGTTCGAGTGTCCATTTCGCTCCGTGAACGACTTCATCTGGTTTGGACCATCCGCTCTCTAATGGCCAATGACGATTGAATTGGTGTGCTTCGTAGGCAACGCCATCCATTTGCCGGACGACGGCTCTCGCCTCCGTATCTCGAGCGAAGAACGACGGTTCCTCGACCATTTGGATCAGTTTGTAGTTATCTCGTTTGAGTATCCGCTTCCGCTTTGCTTGGCGAAACATCTCGCGGATATTCGCAATGTCTTCCGTGTGGAGTATTCGCGTGTCTTGCTCGAATGGGCCAGGCTTTGCGTCGGGAAAGCGTTTCACGAGCAACCGGTACTCGCGGCAAATGAGAATGTGTTCGATTTCGCCGCCTTGGGATTCCCACTTCTGGATCTCACGAACCAGAAGGTTCTTTTCGGGTTCCAAGGAATCGCGTTTCTCGCTGAGACCCCAGTAGTACTCAAGAAAAACACGTTTGGTTTTGAAGTCACCATCCAGCCATCCTTTGACCACATCCAGGTGCTCTGCCACGAAGGGATATTCTCCCTGTTGGTCTTCAAACGTCGGCTGGTTCTTCCAGGTTCCACCGTGGTTGGATTTCCAGTCTGCCGTCGTCCGTGGTAGTGGACGTAGTCCGACGAGGCCACTTGATTGGCTTACTTGAGGCTCTTGAGCCCTGATATCCCGGAAGGAGAGGGCTGTCACGAAAGCCACGACGGTGACGGTAAAAAGACAACGACGTTTCACGGATCGGACTCTTGTAGAGTGAAGGTTACTTCACGACGAGGTTTACCAGGCGTCCGGGGACGGCGATTTTCTTGACGATGTTTTTGCCGTCGAGCATGGATTGGACGCGTTGGTCGGCGAGCGCCGCTTCGATCATTTGATCGACCTTGGCGTCGGGGGCGACTTGGATCTTGTGTTTGACCTTGCCGTTGAACTGGACGGGGATTTCGATGGAATCCTCCACCAGCGCGGCTTCGTCCCATTCGGGCCACGTTTGGTGCGCGATCGAGCCTTCCTCGCCCAAGACTTTCCAAAGCTCTTCGGTGATGTGCGGTGCATAGGGCGACAACAAGACCAGGAACGTCTTCATCGCTTGTTTGGGCCGCTGCTCGCAACGCGTGAAGAAATTCGTGAACTCCATCATCCGCGCGATCGCGGTGTTAAAGCCCATCGAGTCGGTGTCTTCAGTGACCTTCTTGATCGTCGCGTGCAACATCCGTTTTTGGTCGTCATCACACGGCGAATCGACGACTGCCGAATGCATGATCAATTCCTCGGCATCTTGATCGACGATCATTCGCCACGCGCGATCCAAAAAATTTCGAACGCCGCCGACGCCGTCCATCGACCATGGCTTGGTGGCTTCGAGTGGGCCCATGAACATCTCGTACAAACGCAGCGAATCGGCGCCGTAGTCCGCGACCACTTCGTCGGGATTGACGACGTTGCCGCGGCTCTTGGACATCTTGTTCGCGCGGCTGTCGACACGAATCGACGCGTCACTCTTGAGGACGAACGCATCGCCTTTCTTTTCGACGTCGTCGGCGGCGACGGCCTTGGAAGTGACTGGGCGACCGTCCTTTGTTTCTCGTCCACCTTGCGCGCTCTTGCGAACATCCTTCGTCGAGACCGGTTGCTCGTTCTCGTCGTAGTAGGCCGCAAATTCCACTTCACCGAGGATCATGCCTTGATTGACAAGTTTCATGAAAGGTTCGGGTGTCGAGACGTGACCGCGGTCGTAGAGGACCTTGTGCCAGAACCGCGAGTACAACAGGTGAAGCACCGCGTGTTCCGCGCCACCGACGTACAAGTCGACCGACATCCACTGCTTTTCCTTTTCGGGGTCGACCAGCGCGGTTTCATTCTTGGGGTCGATGTAACGCAAGTAGTACCAGCAAGAACCGGCCCACTGCGGCATCGTGTTGGTTTCGCGTCGATAACGTGTCCCGTCGATGGTGACGTACAGCCAGTCGTCGTCCGCTTTGGCCAATGGAGGTTCCGGTCGTCCGTGCGGCTTGAAATCTTCGAGTTCGGGCAAACAGACCGGCAACTCGCTAGGATCGACGCCACGCTTTCTTCCGGTCGGATTTCCTTCGTCGTCCAACTCATGCAAGATCGGAAAGGGCTCGCCCCAAAATCGCTGCCGACTGAACAACCAGTCGCGCAGTTTGTAGTTGACCGCACCCTTGCCAAAACCTTTGGCTTCGAGCGATTCGGTGATGGCGACTTTGCCTTCGTCGGTCGGCTTGCCGTCGAGCGGTCCGCTGTTGATCGCGTTGCCGGAACCCGCGAAACACGCCTTGCCGGCTAAGATTTCGTCGCGGTTGTCGAGATCGGCCGGAGGCTCGATGACGGCGATGACCGGCAAGTCGAACTTGACGGCGAACTCGAAGTCACGTTCGTCGTGAGCAGGCACCGCCATGATCGCGCCGGTACCGTAGCCCGCCAAGACGTAGTCGGCGACCCAAACGGGGATTCGTTCCCCGTTCACCGGGTTGATCGCGTGGCTCCCCGTGAAGACACCGGTCTTTTCGCGATCTCCTTCGGTGCGCTCCCGGTCTGACTTGAACGATGCTTTTTCGCGGTACGCTTTGACGGTTTCGGCTTGGTCCGATGTGGTCAATGCATCCAATAGCGGGTGTTCCGGCGAAACGACCATGTAGGTCGCGCCGTAAAGCGTGTCGGGCCGCGTGGTGTAGATTCGCAAACAGCTGTCATCCGGCTTTGCGGGGAAGCCGTTCTCGGTTCGATCGGACTTCCACGTTTCAAACTCGCCGTCGCCGCCGATAAAAAAGTCGACTTCGGCGCCGGTGCTGCGACCGATCCAATCGGTTTGCAACTTCTTGATGCCGAATGGCCAATCCAGTTCGTCCAAGCCTTCGAGCAAACGCTCGGCATAATCTGTGATCCGCAACATCCATTGGCGAAGCGGGATTCGTTTGACGGGGTGGCCGCCGACTTCGCTTTTTCCATCGACGACCTCTTCGTTGGCCAAGACCGTGCCGAGGTTGGGGCACCAATTTACCAACGCGTCGTCTTGATACGCCAAGCGACGTGAGTCTTGATATTCAGCGATCGCTGCGTCACCTGCTGCGGCCACTTCGTCGGGGATCGGCAACTCGCTGATCGGGCGACCTTTTTGTTGTTCGTGGTCGAACCAGGTGTCGAAGAGCACCAAGAAGATGAACTGTGTCCAGCGGAAATATCCTTCGTCGGTGGTCGCCAAGACGCGGTCCCAGTCGTAGCTGAAGCCGAGCATCTTGAGTTGCCGCGTGAAGTTGTCGATGTTCCGTTGGGTTTGAATCCGCGGGTGCTCGCCGGTCTTGATCGCGTGTTCTTCGGCGGGCAATCCGAACGCGTCAAAGCCCATCGGGTGCAGGACGCTGACGCCGCGCATGCGGGCGAATCGGGAGACGATGTCGGTGGCGGTGTAACCCTCGGGGTGTCCAACGTGCAACCCGTCGCCGCTCGGGTAGGGAAACATGTCCAGGACGTAGCGTTTCTGCTCGCCCGGTGTTTCCGGAGTGGCAAAGGTCTTATGCTCGTCCCAGTACGCCTGCCAGCGAGGCTCGATGTCATTTGAGTTGTAACGCGGCATGTTCTTTACGGGTGTTGGATGAATTCCGGACTCGGGACGGGCGTCAGGGGATTCTAGAGAGTGGCTCTGAAAGCGTGAATCGTGGCAAAGCTGTATTTCTACTACTCGGCGATGAATGCGGGCAAATCGACGATTTTGCTCCAGTGCAGCTACAACTACCGCGAACGCGGGATGCGGACGTTGATCCTCCTCCCGGAGATTGACACGAGGGACGGAGCCGGCAAGGTCACGAGCCGGATCGGACTCCAAGCCCAGGCTCAAACATTCACGACGGCCGACAATCTCTTCTCTCTTGTCGAGGAGCAACACACCACCGAGGAACTGCACTGCATCTTGGTCGATGAGTCCCAGTTCTTGACGGAGGATCAGGTCCGCCAATTGAGCGACATTTGCGACGAATTGGACATCCCCGTGATGGCCTACGGGTTGAGGACAGACTTTCGCGGTCAGTTGTTCGCGGGGAGCGCGATTTTGCTCGCTTGGGCCGACACACTTTCGGAGATCAAAACGATCTGCCACTGCGGACGCAAAGCCACGATGGTGTTGCGGATGGATGCGTCGGGACGTCCGATCAAGGACGGTCGGCAGATCGAGATCGGTGGCAACGAACGCTACGTGTCTGTTTGTCGACGGCACTTCAAAGAAGGGATGAGTGAGCGAGCCGCCAACGAATTGCCATTGCTCGATGGGATCGAATAGGAATCGCCCGCCAGAATCCCGACTCCAAACATTGCGGTCAACAACGATGGACGAACCTTCGCCGATCAATCCAATCGCTTTGACCGATGAAGAGCGTGCGGTTTACGAATGGCAGATGTGGGTGCCGGATTTCGGCGAAACGGGCCAGGAAAAGCTGAAAGCCGCTTCGGTCATGGTCTCGCGGGTGGGCGGTGTCGGAAGCGTCGTAGCCTATGAGCTAGCCGCTGCCGGGGTCGGCAAATTGGTTCTCGCTCACGCCGGCGACGTCAAGCCGAGCGACCTCAACCGTCAACTTCTGATGACACACGATTGGATCGGCAAGCCGAGGATCGAATCGATCGAACGCCGCTTGCTGGAACTCAATCCACGCCTGGAGATCATCGCCGTCGGTGAAAACGTCTCGAACGCGAATGCGGCCGAACTGGTGGAGCAGTGCGATCTCGTCGTCGACTGTGCGCCGCTGTTTCCCGAACGCTTCGCGATGAACGAGGAAGCCGTCCGGCAACGTAAGCCGATGGTTGAGTGCGCGATGTATGAACTCGAAGCCCACATTACCACCATCTTGCCAGGTCGATCGGGTTGCCTGCGGTGCCTGTTTCCTGAGTCACCGCCGACTTGGAAGCGACAGTTCCCGGTCTTTGGTGCGGTATCTGGAACCGTCGCTTGCATGGGAGCTTTAGAAGCGGTGAAAGTGATTGCCGGAATTGGTCAGCCGCTGAGTGATCGATTGCTTAAAATGGATCTCCGCGAGATGCGTTTTCATCGTTTGAGCTATTCCCGAAATCCCCACTGCCCGACCTGCGGTCACCTGTCATGAAGGTTCTGATCCCGACGGCGTTTCGCAAACATACCGATGGCCAAGCTGAAATTTCGTTTGCGGCGACGAGCGTTCGCGAGGCATTGGATCAATTGGTGGAACGTTTTCCAGAGCTCGAGGCCAGTTTGTTCGACGAGTCTCGCAGCGTGGCCTCGTTTGTGAACGTCTTCGTCAACGAAGAAAACATCCGTGACCTCAATCAAGAATCCACGGCGCTCGGCGAGTCCGATGAAGTGTTGTTGGTTCCGGCGATCGCGGGTGGATGATTTCGATGTCACGATCCGATGAAGAAATCGATGTCACTGTCCGCTGAAGAGAAACGACGTTATGCACGACATCTCGTGCTCCCCGAAGTCGGGCCGGAAGGACAGGAAAAACTTCGGGCGGCTTCGATGCTCGTCGTTGGTGCGGGCGGTCTCGGTTCTCCCGTCGCGTTGTATTTGGCGGCCGCCGGAGTGGGGCGTATCGGACTCGTTGATTTCGATCGTGTCGAGTTTTCGAACTTGCAACGACAGATCATTCATGGCACCGAGGACGTCGGGCGCAGCAAGGTGGCTTCCGCGGCGGAGTCGATCGCGTCGATCAATCCTCTGGTCGCCGTCGAGTGTCACGAACACCCGCTTCGCAGTGACAACGCAATGTCGGTCGTGAAGGCCTACGACATGATCATTGACGGTACCGACAATTTTGCGACGCGGTATTTGGTCAACGATGTCTGTGTGTTGTCGGGCAAGCCGAATTGTTACGGCAGCATCTTTCGTTTCGAAGGCCAAGCGTCAGTGTTCGGTTTACCCGGTGGGCCGTGCTATCGATGTCTGTATCCGCAGCCTCCCGATCCGGGATTGGTACCGAACTGCGCCGAGGGTGGTGTGCTCGGTGTTCTGCCCGGAATCGTTGGCACGATTCAAGCCACCGAGGCGATTAAGCTTGCGCTGAATGCCGGGCGGTCTCTTTCCGGTCGTTTATTGTTGTTCGATGCGTTGGACATGAAATTTCGCGAACTGAAGGTGAGTCGCGACCCACGGTGTCCGGTCTGCGGTGACACGCCTACGATCACGGAACCGATCGACTATGAGCAATTCTGTGGCGTCGCGCAAAAGGAGGATGCCCAGATCACTTGGGACATCGAGCCGGTCGAACTCAAGCGTCGACTCGACGCGGGGGATCCGGTGGTGATTCTGGATGTTCGCGAGCCGCACGAATACGAACTCTGCAACTTGGGCGGTGTTCTGATCCCACTCGGAGAGCTTTCACGCCGTATGGGTGAACTCGATTCCGACAAAAACATCGTGGTTCACTGCAAGCTCGGCGGCCGCAGCGCCAAAGCGGTTAGACTGTTGCGTGATGCGGGATTTCGTAGCGTCTCTAATCTGAAAGGCGGTGTCGAAGCTTGGTCCAAGCAAGTCGACGCCACAGTGCCGACGTATTGAGGTGCTGACCTATTGAAACGTGATGATCGCGTGGGAAGACCGAGCAAGGATTTGGTGATTTTGCTAGTAACGGAAGTCCCCTGTGATTGTTGTTTCGAGCCTGGTTCACTCAGCCAAGGCAGATCATGCCAAACATCGTCCGTCTGAATCTGCTGTTTTGTCTGGTTGCCTTCATCACGGTGCGGGCAAGCGCCGGGGAGCTGCGCGGATCGCTCGAACCGCTGCTGGAATCTTCTTGCGTCGGCTGCCACGACTCGGGCACCGAAACGGGGCTCGATCTCACGGAAATCCCTGACAACCTTGCCGATCCAGACACGTTTCGCGTTTGGGAAAGAGTCTTCGATCGAGTGGCCACGGGCGAGATGCCACCGGAGTCAGAGGAGCGGCCCGACCCAGACATGTTGCGGTCGGCAATGGACGCGCTACGTGAGAGTTTGTCGGCCGCAAGCACGCGGCGGCAGCAGACAGTAGGACGTGTTCCGGCGCGGCGATTAACCAAGCTGGAGCTCGGCTACACGCTCGCCGACTTATTCGACATCCAGGGTGAAGTGGTCAGCAATGTTCCCGACGAAGTGGAGTCCGGCAGTTTCGACACCGTCGGTGCATCGCAGCGGATCTCGGGGGTGCATCTACGAGCCTATCTTGATGCGGCCAATGAAGCGATCGGCGAAGCGATTCGGCTCGAACCGAACCCGTTTCGTCGCAAGCAACTGGATTTCGAAGACAGTCCGTTCCTCAACAGTTTTCACGAGAAACCGTTGCAGCTCGGTGGCAGCGTCACGCGACGAGTCGAAGGCGAAGGCGTTGCGTTGTTTCGTGACGCGGACTACCTGATCACTTCGTCTGCCGGCGGATTCAACGTTCCGGTTGCGGGTGTCTATCGCCTGACGTCCGAGTTGTCGGCATATCAATCTGAGGAGCCGATCACCGCCAAGATCATTCGAAAGCAACCCAGCGGTAGTGCGACGCTACTATGCTCCGAAGATTTGGAGCCCGGGAAAACGGAGACGATCTCGGTCGACGTCTATCTCAAACCGGGCGATACGTTCTACACGACGCTCGACATCGAAGAACCGTTCGGGGCGATCATGGCGGCCGGCGGTTCTAAAGACTATCGCGGTCCCGGATTGCTCATAAAAAAGCAGGGTATCGCGGGGCCGATCACCGAATCGTGGCCTCCTCCGAGCACGCAACTTTTGTTGGAAGGTGCGGAAATCGTCAAACGCGGCGCGTGGAAACGGTATGACGTCCGCTTGAAACAAGATGCGGCCGAAGCGGCTGAGTCGACGCTCAAGCGTTATGCGAAGCAGATCTTTCGTCGCAACGTGGAGCCAGAGGAACTCGCTCCCTACTTGGAACTGGCCCGAAAAACGATTGAGGAACAGCGTCCGTACCGCGACACGATTCAAACGCCGCTCGTTTCGATGCTCAGTTCGCCATCGTTCCTGCTTTTCAGTGGCGAGCCCGGTGAGTTGAGTGACCACGCACTCGCGAGTCGTCTTTCCTACTTTCTCTGGAAGTCCTTGCCGGATGCGGAGCTGATGGAGTTAGCCGATGAGGGCAAGCTCGTTGAACCACGCGTGCTTGCCGAGCAAGTCGATCGCATGTTGGCCGATGAGAAGTCTCAACGATTTGTGAGGGACTTTTTGGGGCAATGGCTGCGACTCGATCAGATCAATGCGACATCTCCCGACGAGAAACTGTATCCCGAATACGACGAGTTGTTGGGTGATGCGATGCCCAAAGAAACCGAGTTGTTCTTCTCAGAGTTGATCCGGGAAAACCTGGGCGTATCACATCTGATTGATTCGGAGTTCACCTTTCTCAATCGAAGGTTGGCGGAGCACTATCGAATTCCAGGTATCAAGGGGCAACACTTTCGCCGGGTTGAGTTGCCCGAAGGCGGGCCGCGCGGTGGTGTTCTGACGCATGCGTCGGTGATGAAAACCACCGCCAACGGAACGGTAACGTCACCGGTGACTCGCGGCAATTTCGTGCTGACGGCGATCCTCGGCACTCCGCCTTCGCCCCCGCCACCCTCGGTGGGGTCAATCGAGCCAGACACGCGAGGCGAGACCACGATCCGTGAGATTTTGTCGGCTCACCGCGACGTTGACTCCTGCAGCAAATGCCATCGAGAGATCGATCCACCCGGATTTGCGTTAGAGTGTTTCGATCCCATCGGAAGGTTTCGAACTCATTATCGCGCCACCGGCAACGGCGGCGGATTTGCTGGGTTTTTGAGCCAAATGAGTTACCACAAAGGACCGCCCGTCGACTCCAGTGGCGTCACCGCTGACGGGAAAGCGTTCGACGGGATTGCGGAATTCAAACAACTGCTATTGGAACGCCATGAGCAGATCGCCAAAAACGTCGTGCAGAAGCTGGTGGTGTATTCGACCGGTGCCGAAATCCAGTTTGCGGACCGACAGCTAATTCAAACGATACTCGACGCCACTCGCGACGACGGGTTTCGAATCCGCGATCTGATTCACCGCATCGTTCAGAGCGACCTTTTTCGACAGAAGTAAATCGGCGAATACATGCATCAACCCATCGACCGTCGCACACTCTTGCGCGCCTCCGGGGTTTCCCTCGCACTTCCGTTACTGGAATCGATGCGGCCCGCGCTGGCCGCGAGTGAACCTGAGCCGCCACAACGAATGGTGTTTCTCTGTACGACGCTCGGGTTGCATGGGCCGAACCTGTGGCCCAAAGAGGCCGGTCGCGACTACGAGTCGACTCACTATTTGAAGTTGCTGAGTGACCATCGTGACGACTTCACACTGTTTTCGGGGCTGCAACACGAAGACCAAACCGGACGACAGCCGCATGACAGCGAGATGACTTGGCTGACCGCGGCGCGAAAACCGGGGATGGGTGGGTTTCGAAATTCCATTTCGGTCGACCAAGTCGCGGCGACTTACTTTGGAAACCAAACCCGCCATCGATCCATCACGCTCGGAACGTTGAAAGCTCAGAGTCAGTCGTACACGAGCGGAGGCGTGATGATCCCGGCACAGACGAGTCCCGCGAACTTGTTTGCGGAGCTATTCTTGGAAGGGAAGCCGGAGGAGATTCGCAAACAGCGACAAAGCTTGGACGATGGTCGCAGCATCCTCGATCAATTGGCTGCACAGAGAAAGCAACTCCAACGCCGTGCGAGTGCGAGCGACAATCACCTACTCGAGGACTTCTTTGCTTCCGTTCGTGATACCGAAGTCGACATTGCGGCGGTTCAGGGATGGATGGATCGCCCCAAACCCAAAGTGGACGCGGAACCACCGAAAGACATTCGCGACAACGCGGATTTGATCGGCCGCGCACGTTTGTTGCTCGATCTCGTTCCGCTGATTGTTCAAACGGATTCCTCGCGGGTCATCAGCGTGATGATTCAGGATCACTACGCGGTTCCGAAAGTCGATGGCGTGACCGGTAACCACCACAACCTGTCGCACCATGGTTTAGACCCGACGAAGATCGCCGAGTTGCAGCGGATTGAGGAAGAAATTATCTCGTCGTTCGCAGGGCTCTTGAAGCAGATGAAGTCCATGCCGGAGGCCGGTCAACGTCTCTTGGATCAAACGTCGATCCTCTTCGGCAGCAACCTCGGTAATGCCAATGCCCACGAGGCTCGCAACCTGCCGATTTTCCTTGCCGGGGGCGGATTCAAGCACGGTGGCTACGTCGCCAAGTCCGACGAACCACTCTGCAATCTGTTCGTGACCATGTTGCAGCACGCAGGAATGGAAACCGATTCGTTTTCGCAGGCCACGGGTGCAATGCGCTGGTGAAGCCGAACGCATCTTGCGGGGATGCGGTCGAATGGTCCGCTCTCTACAATCGGTTCGACAACACCATGAGCGGACCGATGAACGAGCACGAACCCTTCGATTTCCACACGATCGCAACGCAGGCATCTGAACGCGAGGCGAGTGACATTCATTTGCAAACGGGCGAGGTCCCGTTTTTGCGCATTCATGGAGAAATCGAGCCGATCGCCTTTCGGCAGATCACCAATGAAGACCTGGCGAGTGTGGCCAGACTTGTTTGCGGCGAGAAAGGATTGGGACTTGTCGATGAGATCGAGGCGGGCGCCGTCGATCGATCGTATTCGGTCTCCGAGTCGTGTCGGCTCAGGGTGTCCATCGCCAAGACGTTGATGGGATACACGATCGTCGCACGGTTGATTCCGAATTCGATCCCGACGATCGATGAGTTGGAATTGCCGCAAGTCTTCAAGCGGATCGCGTTGGCCGAATCGGGTTTTGTTTTGATCGGCGGAGTGACGGGGAGCGGAAAGTCGACGACCGTTGCCGCGATGCTGGAATTTGCCAACGCCAATCATCGCAAGCATGTTGTCACGGTGGAGGACCCGATCGAATACGTGCACAAACCCAACCAGTGCATCTTCAGCCGTCGAGAGATCGGACACCATCTCGACCATTTCGCCAATGGGCTTCGCTCCGCACTACGCCAAGACCCGGACATCATCCTCGTCGGTGAGATGCGTGACCGAGAGACCATGCGTGCGGCGATTCAAGCTGCCGAAACGGGGCACCTCGTTTTCGCGACCGTCCACGCCGCCGAGGTCGATGACATGCCGGAGCGAGTGATCGGTTCGTTTCCGGAAATGGAGCAACCGCAGATTCGACAGCAACTCGCCAACACGGGGCTTGCCTTTATCGCCCAGAAGCTGGTGCGTCGGTCGGATAAAGAAGGACGGACCGCGGCTTTCGAGATTCTTCTGATGAACAATGCGGCGAGAAACCTGATCCGCAGCAACAAAAGTTTCAATCTTCCGAGCGTGATGCAAACCGAAAGTCGTGCCGGCATGATCACGATGACTCAGTCCCTGATCAATTTGTTCCAAGCCGGAAAAATCGACGGGCCGACCCTTGTGTACAACGCGAGCAATAAAGAGCGAGCCCGAGAGGTCATGCTCAAAGACACCGGGCTCGATGTTTCGGAACCCGCCTTTCTCGACAAGTAGAGCTTGTGAGGCAGGAGTGCTTCGACACGATTGTTCAAACCGATTACGCTGTGAGCGGAATGGCCTGTGCCCCCAGGACTTCGGGATGATTGAGTGACAGATCGGCGCGAACAATCCGGTGAATCTGAGGAGCCTACGCTTCCGCCGAAGTCGGAACACGATGATGCGACGTTGCCGCCTGACCAGGCGACACCATGGGAAGCGAATCGCCCGGCCGCTGTTGGAAATGGCACCGGGCAGACAGTCGAGCGGATTGGTGCCTACGAGTTAATCGAGGAGATCGCTCGTGGCGGAATGGGAGTGGTCTTCAAGGCCAAGCACACCCAGCTCAATCGCGTTGCCGCGGTGAAGATGATTCTTGGAGGACGGTTTTCCTCGGAGGCCGATGTGCGGCGTTTCCAGATCGAGGCCGAGGCCGCCGCCAAACTGGATCACCCCGGGATCGTGCCCGTCTATGACATCGGAGAGCACGAAGGCCAACCATTCTTCGCGATGAAGTTCATCGATGGGGATTCGCTCGCGCAGAGACTCGGAGATTACAGGGGTAACGACAAGGAAATTGCATCTCTGCTCGCTCGAGTCGCTCGCGCGGTGTATCACGCGCACCAACGGGGGATTCTGCACCGGGATCTCAAACCTGCCAACATTCTAATCGGTCAGGGCGGGGAGCCACTCATCACGGACCTAGGCTTGGCGAAGAGCACCGTTGATGACAGTCAGATCACCAACACCGGCACGGTGTTAGGCACCCCAAGCTACATGTCTCCAGAGCAAGCACGTGGGGAAACGTCGTTGACCGTCGCGTCCGATGTGTTTTCGCTCGGCGCCATCTTGTATGAATTGCTTACGGGCAAACCGCCTCACAGGGCTGGCAGCTCAATCGAAACGGTGTTGAGTGTTATTAATCAACCGGCTGAAGCACCCCGTAGTCTCAATCCGGATATCGCTCGCGATCTCGAGTTGATATGCCTGAAGTGCTTGGAGAAGAATCCGGAAGATCGATATTCGTCATCGGCTGATCTCGCGAGAGACCTTGAGAACTGGGTTGCTGGGGACGCGATCAGTGTCCGAACGCCATCGCTTGCCAGTTTGGCCGTGCGCTGGGTGCGACGGAACCCGCGCGTACTCTATCTGGTCTTAGCTTCTCTTTTTGCCGTTGCACTCGCCTTTCCCACCTTCACCGCGCTGTTCGGTGACCTCTACACACTGGGGCAAGTCTACAGAGAGTTTCCGGATACAAAACGACCCCTCATCTTCTCGTTTCCCCGGCCATCGGATTCACTCATCAACTATGTGAGTATCGCGCTGTTGTTCTTGATTTGGCCCGGAATAGGCTGGGTAAATGCGCTCGTAACGAATCCGCGATCTATCTTGAGTGCACTCTGGGCCGGTGGTCTTACGGCCGTCTTTGTTTCAATGCTCGGCTTTCTGGCCACCGGATGGCTGTTCGTCGTATTCGGTGTCTCAGACAACGCTACCGACCAAGTCAAAGTATTGAGCGAAGCCATTTGGCCGCCGGAGGGTGCAACTACGGAAGAGACGCTTGAGCGTGCAAATCAGGTGTTCCGTGGTGTTGAGGTGATACCGGTCGAAGAACGCGCGAAAGCTGTTACCGATCGAATTGCGGCAGACCAAATCGCCCTGGCACCCACCATACTCTTCATCATCGGCTTCCTCTCGATGGTTTTCACGAGCCCGATTGTTTTCGGGACCGTCTTGGCGCATGTCTTGATTCGGCGTCCCCATCTCCCGCGCTGGCTCGCAGTGGCACGCTATTTCATTGCCTGGATTTGTGTCTTGTTCATCATCGCCATTGCGACAACCGGCCTCGGAGACGGAATTGTATTTGGCTTTCGCGTTTGGCAGTATCCGTGGATCTTTCTCGGTGTCTGTATCGGCTGCTTCGTCGTCGCAGTCCTCGTGATGAGGCGTTGGGTCTCCAGTTCTGCCTCCCGATAGAACTCATTGAATTCCTTCGGGAATTGCCGTTGTGCTGTGACTCGCACGCCCGATATGTTTTGGGAAACCAAATTTGGTTTTCCAAATCACAGCCATGCTCAGTCAAGGAGGCAGCGGTGGCGCGTCCAAAGTCGACGGAATTGACCGACCGCGAACTCGTGGTCATGCAGGCATTTTGGCGAAACGGTGAATCGTTGACCGCCGAAGATGCACGAAACAAACTCGCTGACAGCGGCGAAGAACTCGCTTACGCGACGGTCGCCAATGTGGTCCGGGCTCTTTGCGAGCGTGGCTTTTTGAAGCAACTGTCCGACAAACGCCCCTTTCAGTTCGTTGCGGTGAAGTCGTTCGAATCGGTCTCCAACCGATTATTAGGGGACTTCCTGACGCGACTCTTCGGCGGCTCCCGTGAGGCGATGTTGGTGCAGTTGTTGGAGCGAAAGAAGCTGACTTCTCGAGAACGCGAGTACTTGCAACAAGTCCTCGCCGAAGAGGAGGGCGAATCATGATTGTGATCGCAGTGCTTGCGGCACAGCTCACCCTGCTGTTCGCCGTGACGACGGTGTTGCTCTCGTTCTCACGACGCTATCCACGCTGGACCAGTGTGCTCGGTCCGATCGTCTTGGGATTCGCTGCGGCGGTGGTCGTGACCGTCGTCAGCGGCTTTGATTGGCGGATTCGGTTGCGGCTGGAATCTGCTCCGAGTGTCGATTCGAACCATCCAGTCAACGCGACAGCCTCGAGCGATCTCCGCGCGACGGGGTTGCATGGTGACAACACCGAGACGCAGGATCGGCAAGGCGATGGAAATCGCCTTTACGTGTCGCTCGCCACGCTTGTCCAAACGCTCAACGCGGCTGTCACCGCGCCACGTCCGACACAATCCAATTCGGCGGTCGGTTGTTGGAGTTTGCTCGGCGTGTTGGCCTGCCTTCAAGTCGTCCGATTGTTCAATGGGACGCGGCGGGTGCACGGACTCTGTTCAAGCTGCGAACACAGTCCTTCGTTGCAACAGCGTGCGATCCAGACACTCGGCATACGCCCTGAATCGGCACCCGAAATCTGGTTGGGCGATGCCGTGCGTTCCCCCTTTGTGGTTTGGCAACGCCCGAATCGAATTTACTTGCCGCTGGGATTCGAATCGTTCTCGCGATCGGATCAGCATGCGGTGCTTGCACATGAGTACGCACACCTCCGACGTCGGGATCCCGGTGTGCGACTTTTCGTTGACTGCGTCATGATTCTGCTCTGCTGGCATCCGCTGGCTTGGCGAATTCGGCGACAGATTGAGGAAGCCCAAGAGATGGCCGCCGACTTCGAAGCGGCGACCATGCTGGGCGACCTTCCGCGGTATCGACGGGCGCTCTCCAATTGGTTGCTGTGGATGGATCAGCAGTTTTGGAGAGAGGCTCACTTTTGCGTTTCGTTTTCTGCCAACTCAGCGGTCAGGAGGATCCAAATGTTAAGGCAAGTTTCTGGGAAAACAGTCAACACCCAATTGGTCATCGCGTCACTCGCACTCGTCGGCTCGGCAATCTTCTTCAGCGGATGGAAGCTGCAGGCAGACGACAAGACGAAGCTAGCTTCCGCCAAGCTGTCGAAGTCATCTGACTCGAAGACGCCACTCTTCAAGGGCGCGCCGAGTGCTCCATGGAAGACAGTCGGAGAAGCACCCGGCTATTACCATGTTCGAACCGGCGAGTTCACGCAGTCCCCCTTTGTTCAGAACTTTGTCGTTGCGGGGGTGGTCGGCTACACGAAAGATCTCTCGTGGGACATGGTGAAGGAACTCTTCGACAAATTCGAGTCGGCGGAGGGCAGCCTGGCTCCGAACGCGAAGAAGCTGGAGCCCGCAAAGGCTCAAGAACTGGGACACGAGCACGAGCTTCAAATCGGTTCTGGATTCTTTTCATTCCGCTTCCGAGAGACCGTCGAGTGGCCCAAATACGTGTCGGTCCTCAATGCGGAATCCTTGCTCGGTTCTGCCGACTTAGAGACGTGGGCAGAGTCCATGCGTGATCAGATGAAACACGTCGGCAATTCCAAGACGTTAGAACTCGGCAAGCGACCCTCAGATGCAGACGAGGAACCGGCTTCGAATTCGGGCCATGTTCGGGCGCTCTGGCCGCTTGTTGACGGAGGCCAGGTCACGATCGCTGTCCAAAACCCAATGACCGCTCAGTGGCTGAAGTCGTCGGTCAGCGAAGGCGTCGAGCCCATCGAGGAGGCCGGAAGATCCGTCGCAAGCATGATCGAAACGGCGGCTGCGGGAGTGGATTGCGGAGACGACATTTTCACTCAGAGTGTGCGCGTGGCTGCGTTTCCGAGGGAACCAGGTGCTGCCGCGCTGGAGCAGGCCATCTCGAAACTCCGTGCGGCCTATCTAGCGGAGATTGAAGCCGATGACAGCGAAGATGCGGCTACCCAACAGTTCTTGCAATCGCAGAAGCGTTTGTGGAGCAGCCTTCGCACGGAGATCGTTTCCACGGACCAAGGTGATGTCGTGGTCGCGTCTTTCGAGCACACCCTTAACCTGATTCACACCGACACCCGTGGTGGTGTTCGAGTCAGCAACTCAAACGGGATCGGTCAGCCACTGAAGACATTGCCGAAAGCCCCCTGAACAGTTGTTCGATTGAAATCAGTGAATGAAACAACAAGCACCCCGGGGCGCCGCCTTGGGGTGCTTGTTTACAATGGGGCGCGGAGACTTGCGAAAGTAGTCGACAAGTTTCGTTTGCGGTTCGCCCCCCACAGAGACGGCTTGCGTGACGAGCGACGAAGAGATCAACCAACGAATTCGGGCGGCAGCGAGAGGAGACCGCGACGCATTGGATGGTGTCGCGGACGATCTCTACGGTCAATTGCACGAGATCGCGTCGCAACACATGCGCGCCGAACGTGCGGGGTCCCTGCTGCAGACGACGGCGATTGTGCACGAGGCTTACTTGAAGCTGAGTGATCAACAGCGAAGCCGTTGGTCGGACCGCAATGATTTCTTTGCCGCCGCCTCACTGATCATGCGGCGACTCTTGATCGATCACGCACGAAGTGAAACGGCGGACAAGCGTGGCGGTGGACGTGTGCGAGCGAGCATGCAGGAAACGCGTTTGGCGATCGAGGATCGACGTTATTCAGCGATCGAGATCAGCGACGCGCTTCATCGTCTGGCCGAATTCGCACCGGATCAAGCACGCGGAATCGAGCTGATGGTTTTTGGGGGAATGACCGGCGAAGAAATCGCGGAGCATCTGGGCGTCTCGGCATCGACGATCGACCGCCGATTGCGCGCCGCGAAAGCCTGGTTGCGGCGAGAGCTTCAATGAGCGAATCGCCTACACCCGAACAGTGGCAGCGGATCGAATCTGTCTTCCAAAAGGTCGTCGAGCTACCGGCGGAGCAACGCGAGCAACGTCTTCTCGCCCTTACCAAGGATGACAACGCACTTCGTCAAGAAGTCGAATCGCTGTTGTCGCACGACGATGAGCAGTCGCTCGACTTGACCGCAGGTGCACTCTCGGGCTCCGGTATCTCGTCGGCGTCACGCAAGCCGGGTCAAATCGTCGGCGGTTATCGACTGAGTCACCCGTTGGCGGTCAATCGTGCCTCGGAAGTTTGGTGCGCCGAACCGGTTGGGGAAGTGCCGATCGCTTCGATCGACCCTCAACGAGAACAGCGTGTCGCGATCAAGTTTCTACGTGCTGGTCCAAACGATCAGCGCCGGCTCGACCGTTTTCGCAATGAAGTCGTGTTTTTGAGTCGGTTTCGCCACCCAGGGATCGCCGAGCTTCTGCACGCCGGTAACGACCAGTCCTGCCCTTACTTTGTGATGCGGTTCATTCCGGGAATCGATATTATCCGTTTCGCGAATCGACACCGATTGACCACCTTTGAGAGGATTGACTTAGCGATTCAGCTTTGTGAAGCCGTTCAATACGCTCACCGTCATCTGGTGGTGCACCGCGACCTAAAACCATCGAACGTGTTGGTCACCAAGGATCACGTCGTAACGGTGCTAGACTTCGGCATCTCAAAGTACGCGGGCGAAGTCGATTCGGAGTTGCTTGCCGACGGTCTCACCGCGACTCGTGAACGGCCGATGACATTGGCCTATGGGAGTCCCGAACAATTACGTGGTGAATCGATCACATTTGCAACGGACCTACACGCGTTGGGACTGATCCTATTCGAGCTTCTGACGGGGCATCATCCCTATTCCGATTCGGCCTGCCGAGAACAGGTGCCTGGAACGGAGCTTCCTCCGCTCTTTGATCGCGTTTGCACCCATCTGCCGGCTGCGTCCAGTCAGGTCGTTCTTAGGCGCGTCAAGCCGATCGACGACATTCAAAGTTCGCCGGAGAGATCAGGATCAGGAGATCGGTCTCCCGACGAAGTCGCGACGGACCGCCGCACAACGAGTCGACAACTGAACCGAGTGCTACGCGATCACTTTGACGGTGTGATTGAGCGTTGTCTCGCCAAGCGTCCCACCGATCGATTCAAGTCCGCGTCCGAACTTCGGGACGCATTGCAACTCGCAAAGCTTCGATCCATCGAATCGACGGGAGACGGCAAGTGGCAACGGATTGTTAGACGCAATCCTATCGGCGTTACTGTCGCCACCGCTTTGGTTGCGGCCGCGTTCGGCGTGGGCGTGATGTCGTGGGTGCAAACAAATTCTGAGTCCGGTCGGAACACTCCGCCGAGGCCTGTCGTTGTGGAGAAGAGCACCGAGTCAGACGACACTCTTCCCTGGGCTCAGTGGGTGACCGAACTCGTCCAAACGCAGTCGGAGGACGTCACGCTCGCCAACCATGAGTCGTTGTTGAGCGCGTTGCCGCCGGAAACCCGCGCCGCGTTGGCGGGACACGCCGCGGACAACCGCCGCGACAAGCTGGCGCGTCTGCTCGTGAAGACATTTGCCGACGAGAATGAGCCCTATCCCGAGAGTGGGGTTCGTCGGTGGGATCTCGCTCGAGCCGCCAGTTTCGTCAGTCTCCCGACGGTTGCGGTTCGTGCGCTTCGGGATGAGTTGGAACCGACGTTACAAGAGGAGGATCCGGATTGGTACAGCGTTGTGACCACCAACGACACGACGATCGGTTCGGCGAAGACGCTCGTTCGAACGCTACTGGAGCTGGAACTTCATACGGCAGCCTTCGAATGTAGTGACGATCGCAAACTTCCCGGTCGCGAGGACCTTGAGTTCCTTCTACTCGCGGCCGAGGCGAGAGTCGCAATTGGTTGGCGCGAGGGAGCGACCGAACCACTCGCGTCACTTCGCGAACGCTCCGAGGATTTGACGCCCCAGCAACTCGATCGACTTCAGTTTTGGGAGGCGATGTCGATGGAGGAAGTCGCACAACGACTTCAGAAACTTCATCCGTGGATCGATGTAGCGGATCGCGACGAGTGGGAAGACGCTGTTCTTCAAGCCTCAGCCTTGCGTGCCGCAGCTCGTATCGAAATCGAATTCGACGACCGAGCCACTGCACGGGGACTGCTTCAGAGGGCTCGTGAGCTTGTTCGCAGAGTCGGTGGCCAAGGTACCTCCATCGAAGCACGGATCAATCGTGATCTCTGCCAGCTGTTGCTATCGAATGACGAGATCGATCACGCTCAGACGGTACTCTCTGAGTCCTGGGACGGTCTTAGGGAAACAGATGAGTTGTCGTCGTCAGGCGCGGTTTATGTCGCGCTTCGACATTTTGACTTCACGAGACAACCCCAAGCCGATCAAATCCTTGGACGTCTCGAGGCCTATCGTTTCATCCACCAGTTGTTTCCCTACGACTATCGCGAGTTACTTCATGCGAAAGGGCAAGCTGCGATCGCGGTGGCAGATTGGGAGCGGGCGAAACGGGCCTACACGCCGCTTGTCGAGTTAGAAGAAGAACTTTGGTCGGAGGATGCTTCTCCCATCGCACGCGCCCACGCGTGGCTTGCCCTCGTCAACAGGCGACTCGGACGCGAGAAGGAAGCGACGCAATCGACCGAGCGAGTTCGTCGGTACGCCCGCCTGCGGTTGCGGGAGGCCGAGTTGAAACCGGTGCGCGGATTTCTCTTGCCCATCTTGGAAATCGAGCCGGACAAGAGTCCTCACCCCAACCACATCTGGTTGGAGAAATTCGAGCACCATCAAGACAACTCGTTGGATGTCCAGGCGGAAATGATTCGCTACGAGATTCGCCAGATCGAACGCGATCATCCAGATGTCGCGTCGTTGCTTCGTTCGGTGCTGGAGGAGCCTTCGCAATCGTCAGCCCCCTAGAGCGTCACCCTTTGGGCTGGTCTTTTGACATCAGACGGGATCGCCGAGCGAAGAACCAACTCACTCCACCAGCCGCTGCAGCTGCGGGGGCAGCGGCCATCGCGCTGGTTGACCAACCACGCCCCATCATGCCGGCCGATCGGTTTGCCGGTTCGATCGATCGGATGACGTCTTGGTTTTTGAGCATTCCTTTCATGGTGGCTTTGTGAACGAGTTGGTTGCCATCGACAAGTCCCTGCGATTTTTCGATCTTGCAGAATGCCGACGCGACTCGATTGGACCGAACCATGCCCGTGGCGTGATCGAGTGTGTCGCGGTCCTCATATTCGTCCACGACAGAATCGTAATTGGCGGACTGCATGTAAAGCGTGTGATCAAACTCCTCGCGGGAGTGGACTTCGCCGTCGTGAATGTGCACCGTGGGAAAAAAGACTTGATCTTCAAACCGCGTTCGAAACTTCATCGCCATCGGATGCGGTTGGCCCGATTTTTCTTCGAGTTGAAAAACGGCAAAGCCATAGTCGCCGTAACCTGGGATCTTTTCCCAGGACTCTTTGGGAATCACGAACTGTGGGTCGAGACGTGAAAAGTCATTCATGGTGGGAACGAACGAGGCGATGAAGTCACCGACCTTGTGAACTTCGAGCTTTACCGAGTCGAGCAATCTAGATGTCGGTTCGGATCGCGAGAAAAGTCCGCCAGAAGGGGGGCGTTTTTTCGGGGATCCCTTTGAGAGATCGCGAAAGAAGCGGTCGTAGCCCTCCATCGAAACAAACTCGACCGCGTCCTCACCGCTACCAGGGAGCACGGGCAAAGGCAAAATCATCGCGTTGGCTTTTTCGGATGCGAATTTCATCTGGTAAACGAGGCTCTGCATTCCGTTACCCAGCAGTCGAGCGAAAATCTGAGTGTCGGTGACGGAAAGCACGCTTTGAGCGAAGCAGCACATCGGAGTCTCTCACGGTGGACAAGTTTTTCGAAACGGTGACAAGCGTCGAGAAGATGACGAGCAACAGCCGGGCACGGATTGGCTATTTTGTAGAAAGGATCCCCCACTCGGCCTCACAAATCGCGATTTTCCGATGTTTTCCATGTTTTTGAAGTCCGGATATTTTTCGGTTCTTTTGATTTTGGCCGGGTCGGACGTCATTGCTGCCGAAGACCAACGCCCCGACATTTTGCTGATCATGGCGGACGATGTTGGCATCGAAGGTCTCGGGTGCTACGGCGGTGTCTCTTACAAAACGCCGAACCTCGACACGCTCGCAGCCGGCGGCGTCCGTTTCACGCATGCGTATGCTCAGCCGTTGTGTACGCCGACACGTGTGCAATTGATGACGGGCAAATACAACCACCGTAATTGGCGGTACTTTGGGATCCTTGATCCGACGGAACGGACGTTTGGTCACGCCATGAAGACCGCAGGCTATACCACCGGGATCTTCGGGAAGTGGCAGTTACAGTCCTATGATCCGCCGGACTTGCCGGGCGCTGAGAAGCGACGCGGCACGGGAATGCACCCCAAGGATGCAGGCTTTGACGAGTACGCCTTGTTTCACGCGTTACACACCGAAGACAAAGGCTCCCGATACGCGAATCCGACGATGCTGGAGGGATCGATCGGAGAACCCGGCGAAGTCAAAACCTATGACGGACGTTACGGCGAAGATGTGTGGGTCGAAAAGATTCTCGACTTCTTCGATCGACGCCAACAAAAGCCGCGTTTCGTTTATTACCCGATGGCTCTTCCTCATTGGCCCTTCGAACCGACGCCTCAGTCACCCGAATGGAATCCACAGTCGACGCCCGAACCGGACCTCAAGTTCGCGGATGACATGATTGAGTACATGGATGTCATCGTGGGACGCTTGATGGATGGGCTACGTCAGCGAGAACTTGCTCGCAAAACGATTGTCATCTTCTACAGCGACAACGGCACTCATTTGAAAGTGACCTCGAAGATGCTCGATGGTCGCGCTATCCCGGGGGGCAAAGCCATGCCGACGCAAACCGGGATCCACGTTCCGTTGATTGTGCACTGCCCGGATCGTTACCAACCAAGGGTCGCAGGCGGGATCGTTGACGCTTCCGACTTTTGGCCGACGTTGCTCGAGTTGACCGGCGCTGAAACATCGGGGAGTAAGACGAAACGGGATGGAATCTCTTTCGTTTCACAACTGACGGGGACGCCAGGACCAAGACGTGATGCCGCGTTTGTGTGGTACGACCCTCGCCCGGGCTGGGATAAAGAGCGATTTTCCCGGCACGTGTTCGCGCTCAACAAGACCCACAAGTACTTTCGTGACGGACGCCTCTTCCGGCTCAGCGAACTCCCTCTCGAGGAATCGCTTGTCGCACCCTCTGAAATGACCGACCAAGACCGGGAAGCGAAAAACAAGCTCACCCAGTTCATTCGCGAGACCATGTCGGGCGTCAAAGAACCACCCTTGGTCGATGCGTACGGAAAGCCGCTGAACTAGACGCAAGCATTGCGTTCAAATGATAAGAAGGTAAGGCAAGTTGATGGACGATGTTTTCGAGTTCTTGATGTTCACGGCCAAAGTGGCCTTCGTCGAGTCAGGGCGTGCACTTTGGTGGATTACGGTTGGCGAACTGATCTCGCTGCTGGTCGGCATCTTGGTACTTCTTGTGGGATGGCGACTCACGAAGTTCCTTTTCTCGGAATCAAAAGTCTCCGTCTGGGCCCGTCGCTTGCTAATGGTCACCTGGATCGTCTTGATGGTCCCGGCCCTGGGATCGGCGGGGTTCTTTTGGGGCGTGAATGTCGCGACGGAGAAAACCATTGAATCTCAGCAACTGATCGAGCACGCCTTTGAAGAAGCACTTTATCTGCCGATCGAGAGTGGCATCGGCAGAATGAAGAATCTGACCGAACCGGTCTCGGCCGATCTAGCCAACGGTCGTGAGCCGGTCGACAAAGGATCTTCCGGTGTTGTCGACGACGCGTCCGCGGGCGATGAAAAGGATGCGATGAGTGAGGAGCCCAAACTCTATTCGGCGGCGGACCTCTTGAAAGACATCGATTCGCTTGAATCCGGTCCTCTGAAACGACTGATGGATGAGGTCGGGGAGAAGCTGAATTTCGATAGTTCAGTCATTCCCGATTGGGTGCTCAAATGGATCTCGCATCAGGCGTTGGGGATCGTGCAAGGCGAGGACGGCCCGAGCTTGGCCGAGGTCGTCGACAAATTTCGGGAGGTGATCGTCGACGCGGAAGCGAATGATGAAGAGGGCGACGGGATGGTTTCCGCGCGACAGCTCGCCTGGTCCACTGGTTCGACCCAAGGCTTGCCGGTTCTGCAACGGTACATGGGGCAAGCTCGCACGCTTTTGATCGTCGCCACGGCCGTGCAGTTGCTTTTGATCGTTGGAGTCTCGACGTTATTGTTTTGGCTCGTTACCTGGTCGATTGACAAAACGGTGTCGAACTTGAAGGAGCCGGACGAGCCCGCAACGGATCAACCCAGTTGACACTTGCCGCGAGCGATCAGGTCTCGGAATCAACCTTCGTTGCACCCGACTCCTCCTCGGTGGTTCCAAGCCACCGAGCCCTATGCTGCGACTGCTCGTCGCTCGGTTCCTTCAACAGTTGGAGTTCCCAGCTTTGAGAAGGTTCCGCCTCGAGTGTGGCAATGCGCGTGATCAGTTCACCTTTGCGGTCCAGGAGCACTTCAATTTTGTCGCCGACGCGAAACTGCTTCAGGTGGGTCGCGAGCGGCGTGCGCAAGCGAAATCCGTTGATCGCCAGCATCTCATCCCCGGTATTGAATCCGGCATCGAACGCGGGTGAGTCTTCTTGCAGCTTCGAAACAGTCGCGTCTTGAAGGGTGACTCCGAGCCACGGTTTAGAGTCTTGCGGCTTAGCGTCCTTCGCCTCTCCTTCTTTTTTCTCTTCGGTTTCACCCTCTTTGCCGAAATTCAGTCCATACCACTGGAGCATCGTTTCGTATTCCAATGGTTTGGTGGAGTCGACGGTGTTTGCAAACCATTCGTCCAAGTTCTTTCTCGCGATCGCACTCGCTGCGTCTCGGAACTCTGCCTCGGTGTACCCCGTTTCGAGTTTCTCGTCGTACAACCTTCGAAGTACGTCTTGCAAGGACTTCGCGCCTTCGGTTGCCTTTTGGATTTCGGCATCCAGCAACAGCGCCACGACGGCGCCTTTGGAATAGTAGCTGACACGTGTGTTCGAGCTGTTTTCGTCGGGTCGGTAGAACTTAATCCAAGTGTCGAAGGAGGCGTCACGCAGAGACTGCACGAGACGGCCGTTTGATTTTTCGACACGAGAAATACTGCTGCTGAACCGCTTCAAAAATGCTTTTTCGTCGATCAATCCGGCTCTCGCGAGGAAGATGTCCTCGTAGTAGCTCGTGATCCCTTCCGCGACCCAAAGACTATCGGTGTACGTCTCGCGTTCGTAGTCGTAGGTTCGTAGCGGGGCGGGACGGAGTCGCCGAACATTCCAAGCGTGGAACAGTTCATGGCTCGCTAAGCTGAGCCAGTCTTCGTAGGTTTTTGAATCGCGATAGGCGAATCGACTGGTGAGCATCAGGCAATTGCGGTCATGCTCCAACCCTCCACGCCCTTCGCCGATCACGTTGAGGAATAAGTAGCGATCGTATGGAATCTGTCCCCAAAGTTCGGCTTGCTCGGCAACGATTCTTCGGAGGTCACTCGCAGCCTTGGTCCCATCCCAATAGCTGGCGCCGTCTCCGATTTGGACAAGTTGATGCGGTACCCCGTTCACTTCGAAGGGAAACAATTCCAGCTGTCCGGCGACGATGGGGCTGTCAACCAATTCGTCGAAATTCGCGGCACTGAATTGGTGCGGTTGATGGCTCACGAGGCTGCTCGCCGAACGCCGCCAGCCCTCGGGTAGGATCAACTCAATTTCGTGCGGTTGATCCATCGAGTTGAGCGGAGTCACGAACGTGGGGGCGCCGTTGAGGACCGCAAAGTAGTGGTTGGTAAAGTTCGTGCGGACGGAAACTTCATTGCAGTAGAGCCGGTAGCGGACACGATAAGTTTGGCCTTCTTCGGCCTCGATCTTCCAGCGATTCTTTCGCGACTTGCGGTAGGGAATCGCATCACCCTCGGCGTTTGTCACCGACATGTGGTCGATGTGCCGAGCGTACTCGCGGATCAGGTAGGAGCCCGGCGTCCAAACCGGCATCATCACTTCCGTCGTGTCGCTGTCGGCTTTTGCCTCCATCGTCACCGTCACGTAGTGATTGGCGGCTTGAGCAAGATCGACGGTGTAGGAGACCGCTGACGACTCGGACGCGATCGCCGGAGCGGTCATGAAACAGAAACATGCTGCGGTCAGCAGACTTGCACGAACGTGACGGACTGCGGCGTGGGCGAGGGGCATCTGCGAGTCGGCTCTTTCTGAGTTCGAAAGTGACCCAACGGACGGGGCCACGTACAGAAAGAGGTTAGTTCGCCACAGTCAACTCGTCAGTGGGAGCACCCCAAGATCGCCGACTTCTTGAATTCATGCGAGCAATTCTTCCGTCATGCCGGTGCTATCGGCGAAACGAGGCAGACTGACGCCCATCGCGTTGGCTTGGGTGAGCCAGAGATTGGCGAGCGGGGTGCCTTCCGCGACGTGCAGATGCTGGCCGGTGCGCAGTGTCCCGCCGCCGCGACCGGCCACGATGATCGGTAAATCGCTGTACTGGTGCGTGGCTCCATCGCCGAGACCACTGCCGTAGGTCAACATCGTATTGTCCAACAGTGTCGAGCCATCCGATTCTTCGACGGCTTTCATTCGTTCGACGATGTAAGCGAACTGCTCCATGTGAAAGTGGTCGACGCGCAGCAAGTCGTCGATGAACTTCTTTTGATTGTGGCTCATCTGGTGATGGCTACGCGGCTTGTCAAACAGACTTTCGTAAGTGAAAGGTGTGTCCCAACGTTCCGGCCCGATCATGAAGGTCGCGACATTGGTCAGCCCGGTTTGTAGTGCGACGACCATCAGGTCACCCATCAAGCGGATGTACTCGCCTCGCGGAAGGTGCGACGCCGTGGGTTCCTCGAAACCGACACGGGCGATCTCGCTGCGCATGATTTCGAGACGATCCATTTGCAACTCAATCGTTCGCAGCGAATCGAAGAACTCGGCGAACTTTTGTCGATCCGTTGTTCCGAGGCCACGTTCCATGTCACGTGCGTCTTCTCGAACCAAGTCGGTGATGTTGCGGATCGTGTCAGCTTCGCGCGTTCCAAACAGTCGCTGGTACATCTTTCTCGGGTCGCGGATCGATGGCGCCACGTGCCCGGTGCCGTACCAAGAGATGTTGTCAAAGTAGATTGACTCTTTGTTGTCTTTGTGACTATTGCAACTGAATTCCAGCGTTCGAAACGGTGTCGATTGACCGATGGAGTCGCCGAGGATGTGGTCGAGCGTGCGGTCAAGCGGCCACGCAGATTGCTTGATCGTGAACGGTGCAGCGCTGCTGAGATAACACGATGCGCATTGGGCGTGGACGTCGGTGCCTTGTTGGAAGACGCGATCCATCCCCGTGATCAGCATCACGTCGTCTTTCAGATCGGCTAGCGGTTGCAGGGTGGGCGTCAGCTCAAGCGGTTGGAGGCCGCGTTTCACTCCCGTCTCAACAGTGATCTCGACTTGATTGCTGGAGAATTTCGGGATGCCTGCGTTGGCTTCACCAGGAAAGAAACCTCGGCGAACGACGCCGATCGGCACGTAGTAAAACGCGATTCGCTGATTTGGTTTGCTCGGCTCATTGGTCTCGCTTGCGAGGCTCTCCATCCATGGTAGTGCGAGCGTGGTCCCGGCGATCCCGCGGAGAAAATTTCGGCGACTGTGATTCATCTTTCACTCGCGGTTCGGTGATGTGCCAGGCTGCGATGCTCTATCCATGTCATCGTCCAGCCCCTGAGAAAGGGTCGCTTAAAACGACGGCTTTGACGATGGATTTTAAACGGTAGTCCGTTTCCTTGGTTTGGGACACGATTGCGTCCAGCGCGAGGTCATCGCCGGCGTCGAGTGCTCTCGCAAGCGAGAACGACAGCAGATGCGACGCAAATCCACGGGCAAATCGATCTTTCTCGGCGAGAACGGCGTCTTTGAACTCTTCGACATTCGCAAAGTCGCGCCGATCGAAGAGTCGACCGGCCATATCGATGTCATTCCCGTTTTCATCCTGATCGCGCCACTTTCCGGTTGGCCCGTAATTCTCCAACGCGAACCCGAGCGGATCGATGCCCTGATGGCAGCCCGCACAACTCGTGTGTTCGCGGTGTTTTGCGAGTCGCTCACGTAGTGTTTGGTTCTCCTCGCCCTCGGCGGGCTCTTCCGGTAGCGGCGGCACATCGGCTGGCGGTGGTTCGGGCGGTCGGTTGAAGATCACCGTTGCAAGCCACGACCCACGCGTGATCGGCTTGGTTCGTTCCGTTCCCGAAGTCATCGTCATCACGGCGGCATTGGTGATGAGGCCGCCTTGTCGCCGATCGGTGATTTCAACGCGGCGAAACGGAAGCATGGTCGGCGGCTTTTTGGCAACTCTCTTGCCTCGATAGTAGATTCCGTCGAGCAATTCCGATCGGTAGCTGAAATCCGAGTCGATGAACTGCAAGATCGATTGGTCTTCGATGAGCACCGTTTCGAACAGCAACAGCGGTTCGAGCATCATGTGCATGCTGGAACGGTACTTCGCGAAATAGAAATCGGGAAAGCGTTCGCGGTTCGGCGTGGACGAAATCAAGCGATCGAGTTGAAGCCATTGACCCGGGAAACTGTCGCAAAAGCGTTTGACTCGGGGATCAAGAAGCATTCGGTCGACTTGTTCCGCCAAGACATCCGGCTGCGAGAGTTCGTGCTTCGCAGCGAGGTCGAACAACGTCTCATCGGGAATGCTGCCCCAGAGGAAGAACGACAGCCTGGACGCCAATGCGAAGTCGTTTGAGTGAACGGTCTTGGCATCGGCGAGGTACAGGAACTTGGGTGACGCAATCACGGCAGCCGCGGTCGCTCTCATCGCGGAAGTGAACTCCTCGCCAGACGTGATCGCGGCAAGCGTAAAACGGCTGTAACGATCTATCTCGCTCGGTGTCGCGGGCCGGCGAAACGCACGTGAGAGAAACGTGGTGATTCGTTCGCGCACCACGGATTGAAGATCACGATCGTCGGTGACGCTCGGAGCCGCGAAGAATGTCCGCCAAATTCCGCAGGTCTGTGGCGTGAAGTCAGGGCTTTCGGTAATCGAGCGTCCCAGACGCAAGAACGATTCGAGCAATAGCGGTGAAAGTGAAAGATGATCGCCGCGGTTGTCGAAGCCGTTTTCGGCACGCAGGTCTTGAGGGAACGCCGTGACACCGGCGAGCCGTGGTTCAATCATTTGCGACTTGCCGAGCGGACGATTTCCGACGTGGACCAAGTCCGGCATCTTGCCCGATTCAGGCTTGAAGTAGCCCTTGTGGATCCGCATCGTTCGTTCGGGCAACGTGAACACAATGCATTTCAGATCAAACAGATCTTGGACGGCATTGTTGTATTGAAAGCGGTTCATGCGTCGAATCGGTGTTGCCGCAAGGGTCGTCCGCTTGAGGAGCAATTCATGCCGGATCGACTTGAGTTCCTCAACGACGCGGTCGCGTTTGGACGCCACCGGGCGGGGTTCGCCATCGGGAGGCATCTCGCCATGCTCGATCACTTCGATGAGTGTTCCGAGTGATTCTGCGCTGTGCTCCTTCCTCGCGAGAAACTCGTTGAGGTCCACCTCGCCTTCCACCTCATCGCTCTCGCCATGGCAGCTAAGGCAGTGTTGCTTCACGAACGCTTGCACGTCCGGTGAAACGGCGGCGTGGCTTGAGTGAGCGACGACAACGAGAAACAGCAGGGTTGAATAAATTCGCATCGTTCAACGAGTCGTCTGGGTTGCAAACTCAGGGGTGCCGAACCAGTCGTGCATCTCCTTGAGGAACGGCTTCACGACTTCTTCGGGCTCAAGAAACTCGCCGCGGTCGCCCGTTTCGATCATCCAAGCGTCAAGAGTCGTTCGCATCCGCTGCATTACGGCGACATGCTCGGGCGACGTGGAGTCGGAGAGGTTCTTGATTTCGTAGGGGTCCGATTGTGTGTCGTAAAGCAACTCTTTCGGAAACGGTTTGGCCAATTCTGCGGGTGGCCCCGTGAGTTCACCGAGAGTCTCGAGTTTGCGCATCAGTGGCTTTACCAAAAAGCACTTCTCTTTGTAGCGGTTCAGTGATAGGAAACCGGCGCCAGGTGTAAAGTTGCGGATGTAGTGGTACCGCTTGTCGCGGACACTGCGAAGACGAATCATGGTTTCATCGATACGGTCACGTGCGCTGACAACGTAGCTTCGTTCGACGCGAGTGTTTTCACCGAGGAAACGTCGGCCTTGCATCGACAAAGGGGCTTCGATGCCGGCCATCCAGAGTGTTGTCGCCGTGAGGTCGATCAGGCTGATCAGTTCATCGCTGACCGCGCCGGCTGAAATCTGCGGAGGCGTTGCAAGGCTTTTCGGCCAACGAATCACCATTGGGACATGGATGCCGGAGTCCCAGCACCAATGGATGCCGCGCGCTTCTAAACGACCGTTGTCACCGAAGAAAACGATGATCGTGTCCTCGATGAGACCTTCTTTTTCGAGCTGGTCGAGAATCCAACCGATGCGGACGTCGGTACCCGAAACGGAGTTCAGGTAACGTGCCCATTCTTGGCGTGTCGTTGGGTGATCCGGGTAATACGGTGGTGGCGTGACATTTTCGGGGGTGGCGACTTTGGGGTGCCATTCTTCGCCGACCCATTTGACGCGTGGCTTTTCGGACGACTTGCGATCGTAAATGTCGTATTCCGCTTCCGGGAGATTGATCTGGGCAAAGAAGGGCTGGTTCGATTTGAGCTGACTCCAATCGCCGGTATCGTAGATCGGGCCTTCGTTGACAAAGTTCAAATCCAGCTTGCCCGTGCCGACGACTCTGTCACCAATCGTTTTGATGTTCGCGGTCAGGTAGCCGACGTCTTTCAATCGATGCGTGATCGGGCGCACGCCTTCGGGCAATCGATAGTCGTCGTCTCGGTGGGACCGCATGTTGTGGGTGTCGGTCGTCGTTTGATACATCCCGGTCATGAAAGCGGACCGGCTGGGGGCACAAACGGGCGACGTTGCGAACACGTTGGTGTAACGGATGCCTTCTGCGGCAAGTCGATCGACGTTCGGTGTGCTGACGTTTTTCGCACCGTAGCAGCCGAAGTCCAGATCAAAGTTTTCGCCCACGATCCAGACAATGTTGGGACGACGCGTGTCGTTTCCGTGACTCGTCTGGGCGAGTCCTTGCCTTGTCTGGACCAGGAAGCTGACGACACACACGAGAAGCAGGATCGGTCGCATGGGTGGGCTCGGGAGGTGAGGCTTTGCTGTCGGGGAAGCCTATCGTAACCCAAGCCGCGATGTCGTACCCGCGGTCACTTCCGAGAGTTCGTTGGCGACGTTACTCTGTCGGAAAACGTCACCCAACTCCCCGAAAAAGTGATTGAACCAATGAGTGAGCGAATCGTGATGCGGACTGGAGAATGCCTTGTCGGTGGCGGACCGCCTTTCACTGCGGCGGAACCCGAAGTTGTGATCGGTGAGCTGGACGGTCCCGTCGGAACCGCAATCGCCACGTTGACCGGCAACCAATCGGCCGGACACAGCAAGGTATTTGCCATCCTCAATACCGATGTCCAAGTGCGACCGGTCACGTTGATGGTCAGCAAAGTCACCGTGAAGAGCAACGCCTACACCAACATCTTGATGGGAACCGTCCAAGGCGCGATCGCCAATGGTGTCCTCGACGCGGTTCGCGCCGGACACATCCCCAAGGAAAAGGCGAACGACCTGGGAATCATCTGCAGCGTCTGGCTCAACCCCGGCGTCGCGACCGACGAAAATCTCGATCACAAGGCTCTCTTTGAAATTCACCGCAAAGCGATGGCACAAGCGATCGCCAAGGCGATGAACAACGAGCCGACGATCGACTGGTTGCTCGAAAACCAAGACAACATCACGCACAAGTACTACGAACGCGGGCTCAAAGGCGAACTCTGAGTTCTATTTGAACAGTTTGTAGAGTTCGGGCTTGGTGGTTGTTCGAAATCGCTCGGCGCCGACTTCGTCGAGAAACGTGTCCATCATGGAAGAGAGTTCATCGCGTTTTGCCGGTAAGGATTCCGCTAGGTTTTGCGATTCTCCGATGTCGTTGGCGAGATCAAACAATTCGAGTGTGTCCGCTTCCCAGTGCCGAACCAATTTGTACTTGCCGAGCATCAACGCGGACTGAGGTGTCCGCGAGACGGCTTGGTGAAAGAACAGGAACGGTTTCGGACGGTTCACGACGCCGACGCCATGGTTGCGAAACACCGGCATTAGACTGCCACCGTCGATCACCGACGGAAGCTCAGGTTGGTAGCCGGCGAGTTCCGCGATGGTCGGAAATAGGTCCAAACCCGTCACGGCCACGCGTGAGTGTGAGAGCGGAGGGACTTCTGGACCGCAAACGATGAAAGGGATTCGAATACCGCCTTCATAGACGGTTCCTTTGCCATCTCGCAGTGGAGAGTTCCGAGGTAGCTCGGCGTTCTTCTGACCCGACATCGTAAGACGACCGCCGTTGTCAGAGAGAAAGAAAATGTATGTCGTCTGTTTCAAGCCTAGTGTGTCGATGCGGTCAATCAGTTTGCCGATCGCATCGTCGACATCCGCCGTCATCGCGGCGAACTTTGGTAGCGTGTGTCGCTTGCCCTTTTTCCATTCTCGAGTCCTGTTAAGTGTTGATTGCCGGTAAAAAATGCCAAGGTGCACTGCGTAGTGTGAGACCTGAACGAAGAAGGGGCGACCCGACTCCGCTTGCTTCTGCATAAACCGGCCCGCTCGATCCGTCACGCTGAACGCGAGTTTGGGGTCGTCGGTCGCGCCATCTTCGTCAGTCCCGTTCGCGCCTCCGGTCCCGTTACCCGTTTTGCCATCACTGACGTCATAGCCCATCTGCTCGGGAGAGACTCCGTCATATCTTGAGTCCCATTTTCCGAAGTGCGCAGTGCGGTACTCGGGATCGGCGGCCTTGAGCATTTTCGGCAGACTGAGTTGGTCTCGATACCGCTTGGCCCAACCAGGTTGATCCTTTTGGTAGACGTGTCTGGCGGGAGTCTGGCCGATGACAAGGCTCCGCCGCGTCGGACAGCAATACGGCGCGGGGGCGTATCCCCGGCTGAACGTCATGCCGCGCTTTGCTAAACGCTCAATGTTCGGCGTACGAAAATAGTCACTTCGCGTCCGTGAATCTTCCGGGTCGAGTTGTAGCGATGTGCCGACCCAACTCTGATCATCGGTCAAGATGACGACAAAGTTAGGGGACTCAGCCGAACTCGTTGGAGCAAATAGAGCCGAAGCAATCAGCATCCAGCCAGCGAATCGTAGCTTGAAGTAAGACATGAGCTATTGTCCTTTGGCCTTCGACAACTCTTGGGTCATCGTTGCCACGCTACCGGAGAGTCGTTTCACACTCTCCTCGTATTCTGGTTGAGCCACAGTGTTCTCGTTCTCAGCCGGATCCATCGTGTGATCGTACAGCATCGTCGCCGTAAGATTTCCTTTTCGATCCTGATACCGCGTGAAACGAAATCGATCCGTTCGCACGGTATCCCCGTTTTGAAAGCGTCCGTGTGCTTCAGATTTCCATGGCAAGTCGGGGTCCCGTAGAAGTGGAACCAGACTGTGCCCGTGCAAGTGTTCGGGGACTGGCAGTGCGGTGAGTTCGCAAAGGGTCGGATAGAGATCAATCAACTCGGTGAGCCCGTTCGTGCTTCGACCGCCCTTCAACCCAGGCACCCGGATGAAGAGGGGGACTCGCATCGAAGTCTCATAGCAACTGTGTTTGCACCACAGCGTGTGCTCGCCGAGATTCCATCCGTGATCACTCCATACGATGACGATCGTGTCTTCGTTGAGGCCGAGCGACGCGAGTTCATCAAGAACGCGTCCGATCTGTGCATCCACGAAACTGACGCACGCGTAGTATCCGTGAATGAGTTTCCTCGCTGTCTCATCGGAAACCGGACCTTGCCGCGGGATCCCCGAGTAAGCTCGCATTTCACCGGAGGTATGGATCGATTCTTCGGGAGCATTTTTAGGGACGAAGTAGTGCGTCGGTCCGCGCAGTGAGTTTGCATCGTACATGTCCCAGTACTTCTTCGGCGCGACGAACGGCAGGTGGGGTTTTAGAAATCCGACCGCAAGAAAGAACGGTGTCTCGCCCTTTTCCAAGCGTCTCAGTTCTTCGATCGCCTTGGTGGCAATCGCTCCATCAGCGTATGCCTCATCCTCGACCGCCGCAGATTCCCACGCGGGACCTCGATGGGGCTTCTGACCCAACGTCGCTCGTTCGTTGTGCAGTCGCAGGTTTTCGGGGCGGTGGTACTTGGGGATGCCACGTGGACGCCACGGTTTGTTTGTCCAGCCGTTCGAGTTGTCTTTCGGATCGTGAAATACCTTGCCGAGCGAAATGGTTTGATAGCCGTGTGTCTTGAAGTGGGTGTTGAGTGTTGTGATCCCGGGGGCATCTTTTTCCGCAATGGTTTTGAACGAGAGAAAACGCTTCGACGTGGGGCGGAGTCCGGTGAACAGGCTGGCCCGAGAAGCCCCGCAGGTCGGCACCATGCAGTAAGCCCGTTCAAATCGCAGGCTTTGATTGGCGAGTCGATCCAGGTTCGGTGAAACGATGCCGTCGACCCCGTAGCAGCTCAGTTCCGGCCGCAAATCGTCGACCGCGATGAACAGGACGTTGGGTTGATCGGCAAGTCCGCACCCGGCAAAGGCGAGGATCGAAAGGAGTGCGAGGAGGCGAGAGCGATGTGACATTCGATGATTTGGCAGCTCAAGGATGGTGACTCGGTGCGAGTGTAATCCAAGGGGCCGCCCCAGCCGGTCGTGTGGGCAATCTCTCTACGGACGATTCCGAGATTTCGCTAAACTGGAGGCACACGCTGTGAGACCAGGGATGACGCGTCAAAAGAATCTTCGCAAAACCAAAACCGGCCCCCGCCCGCGTGCTGTGGCTCACGTGGAGACCGAGATCAAGCCTCGGGACCCCGCATGGCTCAGTCGTCTCGCCGGTGAAGCGGCGTTACGAACGTTTCCCGATCAACAACGCGACGCCTGGCGGAGAGAGATTTACGACCAGATGTTGCTCACGAGCCGATCGATGGACGGCCCGAATTTCTCCAAGGTCAGTCGCGACGATGTCGCCCGTTTGATCCGGATGTACGACGACCGCTTTTTTGGCGGGAAGATCATTCCCACGGCGGCTGCCGAGGGACTGACGTTTGACGTCTCGTCACGAATGACCAGCATCGCCGGAAAGCTCGTCACGCAGTACCCGGATCACAGCTACGACGGTGTGCGAAGTTTTTCGCTGGTGCTCTCCAGCACGCTTCTCTTTCAAACGTTCGAAGAAGTGTCGCGACCGATCGAAGTCGCCGGCTGCATCTGCAAGGATCGACTCGAAGCGATGCAGCGGATCGCCGAGCACGAGTTCGTTCACCTAGTCGAAATGTTGATCTGGAATGACGGGAACTGCAGCGAAGCAAGGTTCCAGTCGATCGCGACCCGCTATTTCGGCCATCGTGACTACCAGCACAACCTGATCACTCAGCGTGAGCGAGCCGCGGTCAAGTTCAACATTCGCGTTGGCGACCGCGTGGCTTTCGTGCACGACGGTCAACCGCTGCGAGGTAGAGTCAATCGCATCACGCGCCGAGCGACCGTTTTGGTGCCAGACGCGAAAGGCCAACGATTCAACGACGGCCACCGATACTCACGCTTCTACGTTCCGCTCGAACGGCTCAAGAAGTTGGCTTGAGTCTCGACACGTGACAGTCCGCAGACGGGGCTACTGCATCTGGATGATTTCTTTGCCGTTACGGGTTCCAAGCGCGTGCCAGATTTCAATGTCGATGGAATCGGTCACCGCGGAAACGGAACCGTCGACACGGGCCGTTTGTACAAGTCCGACGTGATGACTGCGCGAAGTGATCATCGCATAAGTTGGGCTGCCGGCGATGCCATTCTTGCCTTCCTGCCATGAGTTGAAGTCCATTTCCTCATACTCGACGCCCGCGTTGGTATGGTGAACCTTGGAGTTCGGGGGAAGTGTCACGGTGAATCCGGTGTGATGAACGCGGCCATCAGGCCATTCGGTGTGGCCCGTGTTCTTGAACTGAACTCCGGAGGCCACGACCGCCTCGGCTTCTGCTTGGGTCGTCGGCAGATCGATGGTCGATGGCCCGCCGTTGCGACGATACGGAGTCCACGCTTTGACTTCAGCGGTGAGGAGCGTGTTGCTTGCACCGTCGAGACAGGAGCGAAAGTCGTGGAACCGATTCGGGTGGAACATGCCGTCACCACCTTTCTCGCTGGTCGGGTCGAAGACGAACCAACGCCCAAAGTTGAACCCGTAATTGGTGGGGTACAACGCCGGTCGGTTGTCATCAAAAACGCGGACCTGGTCACTGCCGGGATCGCTTGGACATGCGTAGACCTCGACCTTGACGCCACTGATGATTTGCTGGTTGTCCCAGGCCAGGGAAAGATCGATGCCCTCGAACAGCGCGCCCTGTTCAATATAGGGAAGAATGCGACCGTGAACGCCCCAAGATCCGTTGTTCCCCGTCGTGGTGGTGTCGAGGTCCACCAGTGCGGAGGGCGGGAATTTCTTGAAAGCGCTTTGGTAGTTGTGAACAGCCAACGCAATTTGTTTGAGATGGTTTCCACACTGCATCCGTCGCGCCGCCTCGCGTGCCGCTTGCACTGCGGGGAGAAGTAAACCGACGAGAATGCCGATGATCGCGATCACGACCAACAGTTCAACGAGGGTGAAGGCAGATCGTTTTTGTTTCATGATGCAGGCGTTCTTGCGAGAGAGGTTGTGAAATCGGTCGGTGATGCAGAGACCGTGCCAAATTCAAAGAGACTCTCAAACACCGCAAAATATCGTTTTCCGGCGGCGACCTACGAACCAACGGTGGAATTTACAGCACGCGCGGTTGTTTCTTCGCCACAAACGGCCAACTGGACCTAAGCGACGCACCGTGGAGATCTAGAGTTGGAAAAGAAACGAATGCACTGCCGACCAGTTGGCGCATGCAATCGATGTAGACTCATCCCGCGACGGAGAAAAGGCCGACAAAGAAGGCGATGTACACGTAGCCGACGATTGATCCGACGATGGCAATGATCAAGGGAGTCACGAGCGCGCTAAGCGTCTTGATCATTGCGTTCAGCTGGGCTCGATAAAAATCGGAAACCTGGGCCAGAACTTCGTCCAATGTACCGCTCTCTTCTCCCACGGCCGTCATCGTGCCAAGCAGCGGCATGTAAGCCCCGCGGACTCTTAGCGTGTCCGCAAGAGCGTTGCCGCGGATAATCGCATCACGAGATCGCTGAACAATCGATGCGAGATAGACGCTCCCGTGCATTTCTTGCACGGTGACCAGGGACTCCAATACAGAAACTCCGCTTCCGATAAGAACACCAAGCGTCTGTGCAAATGTGAGCGTACCACTGATCCGGAATAATTTGCCGACAACCGGAATTCGAAAGAGGAGTCGCTCCATGAACATCCGCCCCGAGGCAGTTAGCCAGGTCAACACAATCGCGATCATCGCAACAGTAAACGCGACCGCAATGTACCAACCCCATGCACTCACAAAGTTTGATGCGGTGATCAACGACTGTGTGATCGGAGGCAATGGTCTTCCGAGGGACTCAAGCAATTCCGTGAGTTTCGGCAACAAACTCGTCACAATGAAACTTGTCGCCGCGACTGCGGAGACAAAAACGAGCGCAGGGTACAACAAGGCGGTGGCGATGTCGCGCACAGTTTCGCGACGCGTTCGCATCATGTCTGCTGCACGCACGAGTACCGTTTCTTGGATACCGGTTTGTTCGCCGACCCGAACGAGCTGTGCGAGAAACGCTGGGAATCCCGGCTGCGATTCGATTGCATCGGAAAAAGGTCGGCCAGACTGTACTGTGTCAATCAGCGAGTTGTAAGCGCGGCGGATCGCTCGATTGTCAGACTCCTTCGAAATCGTCTCCATCGCGGATAGCAGGCTGATGCCGCCACGAAGCATTACAGAGAGCTGACGGAGCGAAAGTTCAACCTGGACGTTTCGAGGACCGAAGAGACTCTGAAAGATACCGCGACGACTCTCCTGAGCGGAGCCTGATCCAAATTCCTCATCGAGCTTGACGACAATCCACCCGCGCGTGCGGAGTTGTGACGCGACGATCGAGGCGGTAGCGGCATCGATCGCGCCCGTCCGCGTCTGACCGGCTTCATCACGCGCTACAAAAGCAAAGCTAGGCATTACCACACCGCCTTTGCATCGTCAGCCATCACGATTCCTGATTCGATCTTCGCGAGAGCATCTTCAGAGAGCGTGCGGCAGCCCTCGCTTCGTGCCAGCTTTCTTAACAGCACTTCGTTTGCGCTATCGGAGATGAGCTGAGCCATCGCTTCCCCAACGGGGAGCATCTCGAACAAACCCGTACGACCGGCCTTGCCGCGTCCGGCGCAGTAGATGCATCCCTCGGACAGCCAAGCGGTCGTTTTGTTTGCATCGGGCCGTCCCAACGCTGCCGCATCGGCAACCGACAGAACTGTCTGTTCCCGGCAGTGGTGGCACAGTCGGCGGACCAGTCTCTGTGCCACCGCGAGTCGCAGGGTCGCCGCGACTAGGAATGGTTGAACCCCCATGTCGATTAGCCGAGTGACGGCGCCGGCAGCCGTGTTTGTGTGCAGCGTGCTGAAAACGAGGTGTCCCGTCAAAGCTGCTTTGATCGCGATGTCCGCCGTTTCGGCATCTCGGATTTCCCCGATCATGATCACGTCTGGATCATTACGCAGGATGGATCGCAAAGCTTTACGAAAGCTGACCTTGTCGGCCGAATCGACGGCCACCTGGGTGATACCGTCCATTTCATACTCGACGGGATCTTCCACCGTCACAACATGAAGTGCCCGAGTCGAAATGAGTTCTTTGATAGCGGCATAGAGTGTGGTGCTTTTTCCACTACCGGTCGGCCCGGTCATCAAGATCAAGCCGTGAGGCCGACTGATAGCATCGGAGAATCGGCTCAGGTCATCGGTATCCATCCCCAATCTCGAGAGCGTGAGATTGTCCATGTTGCTGGCAAGCAATCTCATGGTCAGTGACTCACCGAAACGAGTCGGCAGGGTGGCTACGCGGACATCGATCGTTTCTCCGCGTGACGATGTCCATGAGAACCGACCGTCTTGCGGTGAGCGTCTTTCGGAGATATCCATATCGGCCAAGACTTTGACGCGAGAGCTAATCAACGGGTGCAGTTCGCTCGAGAAGTGGCGATACTCTTCCAACTGGCCGTCAACACGCAGTCGCACTCTCACCTCTTGCGACAAGGGATCGATGTGAATATCGGAGGCCTCTCGGAGTGCCGACGCCTGCAAGATCTCCTCGATGACCTGGACCGCATCTTCATCCCCGTCGACGCGTCCAGCCGCGACACGCACGGTCCCCGTTCTTGCAACTTGTCCGCCAAACGTGTCGCGAATCACCGTTTCGAGCGAGCGTTCATCTGCCAAGACGGGTTCGATCGGATGCTCAAGATGCCTTTCAACGGTATCAAGCGTCGCAACATCATTCGGGTCCACGCAGGCGACGAGGACATGGTCACCCAGTCGGCAACACGGAAGCACCTTTTTACGTCTTGCCAGAGATACCGGAATCCTGAGCGCCCAACTGGGGTCGATCCGCACGTCAGACATGTCTAGCGGAATTGACTCGGAAACTTCTTCGGATGTAGTGCTCATCGCGAAGTCTCCGAGAGCTCATCAATTTTCATGCGTGCGGGTCGTAGCTTGCTCGCGCGACTGACAACCAGTTGCGGGTTCCTGGCGAGCCCTTTCGCGGTGCGCTCACTGATTTGCCCGGTGCGAAGGAGTTGTGCGAGACACTCATCAGCTGTGTACATGCCGTCGTTGCGACCGGTTTCGATTGTGGAGTAGATATGCGAGTCTTTACTCTGTGCAATCAGGTTGGCAACGGGGTTCGTGATTTTCATCACTTCGCTGACAAGTACGTATTTGGATTTGGCAGCGAGTGGATCGTCACTCGATGCTTCGAGTGCCCTCTTGATCTCCGGGCCGTCACCCATGATCAACTTTTGCGCAACGACCGCGCGAAGCACCATCGCCAGTTGTCGTCGGATCGCGGTCTGCTCCTCCGGTTGAAACACTGAAACCACGCGGTCAATCGAGCCGACGCAATCGCCTGCGTGCACGGTTGCAAAAACGAGGTGTCCTGTTTCCGCAGCGGTAATGGCAGTGCGGATCGTGTTGAGATCTCGGATTTCGCCGACGAGAATCACATCCGGATCCTGTCGCATGGCGGCGACCAACGCTTCATTGAAACTAAGGGTGTCTTGACCCACCTCACGTTGATCCACGAGAGACCGGTTGCTTTGGTGGAGATACTCGATGGGGTCTTCGATCGTGATGATATGACCGGTTCGTGTCTGATTGATCCGGTCGATGAGTGTGGCGAGCGTTGTGCTCTTACCGCTCCCGGTCGGACCGGCAATCAACACGAGTCCGTGACTATAGTTTGCGAGTTGATAAAGATCCGATGGCAAACCCAATTCGGGCAGCGAACGAATGCGTTCTTCCAGGCGTCGAAGAGCGATGCTGTAGGCTCCCGATCGACGAAAAATGTTGAATCGAAATCGAGTGCCATCTTCGGCCGAGAGCGCTCCGTCAAGCGAGCCGATCTCGGGGGACACTTTCGCGTGGGTGCGGGATGCGAGTGCCTGTGCAATTTCGGCGATGGTCTCGGCATCCTGGACTGGCCAGTCCTCTGCGGGGGCTAAATTTCCTTGTTGGCGGAAATAGGGCGCGTGCCCCGCTGACAAGTGCAAATCAGAAGCTTTGCGTGCGATCGCCTCGTCCAGCAACCGCAAAAGCTTGTCTTCGAAGGAGTCGTCTTCAGAAATCACTCGCCTGTGCCAATCTGATGAAGGACACACTCGCCAAGATCACGGTAGTGATCCGCCAACGAACGGTGTCGGTCGGTTTTCAACGCTACATCAGCAATCCGAATGTCCATGAAATCTCTGGGCTCTGATTCGGTGGAGCTTTCCCTTTTTTCAGTTTGACACTGACCGGCACGACGCCCGGTATCTTCGGTAACTCCTTAAGCAAACTCACGATCCGAGTGTAGTCCGCGGACACGGTCAGTTCGCGAAAGCCGATCGAATCGGGTGGCACCAGCGAGGTGAGAGTCTCCACCGACTTTTGACGTAGACTCGGTAATCGCAAGTCTTTCACTGCGTCATCTTTCAGGATGGCGACGCCCTGTTCTCGACAGAGTGCCGTTACGGCGCTGTGTTTCGCCGTCGGGCTGAGTTCCCGAAACGCTTGAGACTTGGCTTGGAGTTCCTCGTCGCCTGAGCGGATCATGGTATTCAGGTCTTCCCGCTCGTCGCGTAATTTGCTCGCATTCCACTCGAGCTGCGCGATCACGTCCGGCGTGACGGTCCCGCGAACGGCAGAGTTGTATTTGCCTTCCACCTTTTGCAGCTCTGGACTGGCATAAAAGGTGAAGTAGAAAAAGGCGACCATAAAAATTGCGACGGCAGGAATAAAGGTCGCCACCCACTTTTCACGCTTACTGCCCGATGTTGCTTGAAACGCCATCAGTTGGTACCTCGTCGATCGTTGGTCGCCGATGGGGCAGTCCGCAGGGAGGCAAGAGACGACGATGTCTCTTGACCGGAATCCATCGCTGGTATCCGGTCAACCAATTCGATCTCAAACGTCCATGGGCCGCCGCCGGTGGTTTGGTTGGAACCAGAGACCGAAGGTGGACGCACGCCCCATCCGACAGGAGCCACATCGGTCTCTAGTCGCTGGACCATTTGCGTGACTGCATCGCTGCGAATCGCGCGACCTGATAACACCAAGCCGGTTGCCTCGGGTGTGACGGCGTCGACGACCAAGTAGTCGCCGGATTGTTCCGCCAATGAAAGAAGAAGCACCGCGAACCGATCGCCTTGATCCACCAGAACACGAAGGTTAGCTCTTTTCGATTCTGCTTCTTCCGCCCGGCCGCGTAGGTCTTCAAGCTCCGTGGTGAGATCGGCGACGACCTTGCTCAAGCGTTTTTTTTGTGCCGCAGGTTCCTCCAAGCGTTCGATCTCCGCATTCATCTCGGCGACACGAGATTTCATCGTCCAGGCGAGAACGCCGCAGACAATCGCCACCAGCAACGCTGTTGTGGCACCAACCGCGACGAATGTCCTGTCGGAGGTCGGCGGTTGTGGGGCCGTGATGTGTGGAAATCCTGCGGGGTTGGAAACTCGGGTCACGACCCCCTGGAGCCATCGTTCGAGAATCGGTTCATCGCTCAGCGATTCGAGCGAGCCGGTGTATCGAGGAGGCCTGTCTTCGGGAGATGATTGCCAACCAACTGGTGGCAATTCTCCCCCGAAAAGCGTCCCAAGTGCGTCGTACCAGCGATCGCTGGTGGCGGAACGCTGCGTCACATAGGCTCTCGGCAACCCTCCCGACTCAGCCGGCGCCGCAAATGCTCCCGCCAACTCCGACGTGAATTCGACCCAGGGAACGCCCGACCGGTCAGGTGAACTCATCCCAATCGGATTCGCGAGCATCTCCAACTTTCCGCCCCGCACGCGAACTGCTTGTGCGACCCCCGAGAGGATCTCGCTCGGAACGGCAGCGCCCCAAAAACGCCGGGTGTCGGGGGGTACAGTCGCCAACTCAACAAATCCGAGACGGCTGTTGACCGGATCGAGATCGGAAAGCGATTCGGTTTCGAACCGTAGCATCTGCTCGAGTTCTTCGCCTTCCAGACCGTAGATCGAGCGTTCATCGAGATCGATGACACCGGTCCAGAAGTCGTCGGCGATAACGTAAGTCTTCTGTGTAGGTTTTCTACCGGTCAGGCCGCACGCCAATTCGACCGCGATGGGCAGTGTCGTTCCGACGGGGCGCGGCTCTTTTGTCAGCGCTGTGATTTGCCCACCGCGCACGTCCGCACGCATCACCTCACGGTCCGTGATGACCAGAAACGTCGAATTCGATCCGCCGAATGAAAACAAGAGTTGCTCTCGTTGAAGTCTCAGTCCGATGGACTGATTGTCGATAGAAGGAGTTGCCAGTGTTTTGACGGAGAGGTTGATCAGTTCATGATCAGACTGATGGGAACCACTTCGTTACTGATTGTAATTGGAACCGCTGAAGATCGAGCCAAGATGTTTGCGGTGTTGACGCCGTTGACCGACAAATCATCGTCGGCAGCCGGTGCAAACATACCGTCGATTTCGTATGCCCTGATGATCCGCGGGCCGACGAATAACTCGGCTGTAAAACTCACGGCAGTCACTCCGTCGATGACTTCCGCGGGGTCATCACCGAAAATCTCGTGATACACGGTCTGTATCGCAACGACGTCCGGATTGTTGATCGGGTCTGTTTGCACAGGTCCGTAAACGCGTATCACGATGTCGTTGTTGGGATCGTTCGGAATCACGCCGATGTTTCCGTCAAAGATGTTCGCGACGAAGAAGCCCCGCGCCAGGTCATTCGGCGATGCCACGACTCCAGGGACCGCAACGTTCGCAGAGACTGACAGGACTAAATCTGAATCGTAGGTCGTCACCCCACCGATCAAGCCATCACGACCGTTGCTGCGAACGATTCCGATCAGTTCGTTCCCGGTGGTGAGATTGCCGTCTTCGGTCAGGAAATTGAATGGGTGATTCCAGCCATCGGTCAACGCGCTCGCCGCGACCGGAAGTTGAAGGTATGGTCCGTTCCACCCGCCGACAGCCGTGATGTCTTGGTCACTGGGAACTTCCGTTGCCACGACGGCCGCGTTTCCATCGGAGCGAAAAACCTGAAATGCAGGAACGTTGTTTGGCGGCGCGAGCAACTCCTCGATCGAAATCGGGAGCCGACCCACATCCGCCACAAACCCGGAGACGATCCGCGTTCCATCGGCCGCCCTCGCATTGGCCGAGCCGACAATCGCCGTCTCGAGATCCTTCAATGTCTGCTGCGTCGATTCGAATCGTGTTTGATCGACTCGGACGTCAACGACGTTGAGGGCCGCGGTCGCCAAAATAGCGAGTATCAACATCACCAGGACCAATTCGACCAAGGTGAAGCCCGGGGGACGATGCTGGTGGTGGAGTTGATTCATTGGGTGATCCCCAGGTAGACCACGACGTCATCGATCGATTGGTTCTCGATCGCTGACAAGTAATCCGCCGGGCCCAAATCGGGGTCCAACCAATCGATTGTTCCGTTGGGTCCCGCCGAGACGAGCCTCGCGGCTTGGGCTTCGGTTGATGTGACGGATGCCGCGTTACCGTCAAACTCGATCTGGAGCACGATCGGGTTTCCCCACGCATCGATCATCGTCAAGTCCCCGGTCGCGCCGTAATCGCTTGTGAAGTTATCGTCACTCCATGTATTACCGGTCGAAGGATGGATCGCCGAGACGTCGGGGTAGATTCCGGTCGGCTGCGAGAGATAGGGCCCCCGCCATCCGATCGCCGTCACCGGATCGAAAGGTGGGATCGACGTTACGGGAGGATCCGTTCCGAACATTTGCCCGATCGTACGTGGCATTCGATTTGGAATGTGCCCCATGTCAGCCCACAAGCCTGTTCGGGTTCCACTACTTACGACTATGTCTCGAATTGCACGCATGGTCGTTTCGGTTGCGACGGCTTCGGCGGATCGCGTTCGGCCCCCAACGTTGATCGACAGCATGCCGCTGGACCCGCTGACCAGTGGAATAATCATCGCCGCGACGAGTACTAAGATGAGGAGTACGCCAGTCAACTCAACAAGCGTGAAGCCGGGGCGAACGATTTGGTGCAGATGTATTGGGGAGCGAAATTCAGCTGACATAAACTCAATCCGATGAATTCCGAGTCTCATAAAACGTTTGCAAGTAATCACCAACGCCTGTAACTGTTGCAACAACGCTTCCGTTCGCCCGCGTGTCGGGCTCCAACGTCGCGATCGTCGCCAGCGAAACGGTGGTACCGTCGACGCGAAAGACGACAAGGAACCGAGCGTAACGATCGACCACGGCACCTTGTTCTTGGCGGGTGTGGATCGGGGCACTCAGAATCGTCTCCCCCACGAGTTCACAGTTATTACCCAACCCAAAGACGATATAGGTCCCACCGGCGTCGAGTCCGAGCCGGTCAATGGCGTCTGCACCGAGGACCACAAAATGTTGGGGCGAAGTTCCGGCAATCAGGTCCACTACCCGAGTCGAATTATCTGGCTCAAAGTCCTGGAAAACAGTCTGCGGCTCGTTCGAGCCAGGCACGACAGCTTTGTTTGTGTCGGGAAGCTCGATGACTTGGCTGATACCGGCGTTTCGAAGCGAGCTCACAAGCGTCGCGTTGCTGCTGATGACGCTCAACTCGTCTCCGATCGGGGCACCATCATCCAAGAATCCGTTGGCATTTAAATCGGGAGTGAGAGCTGCCGAAATGCCGTTGCTTGTGTGATCCGCAAGCAACAGGTCTAGTCGGCTGGGGTACCGGCCTTCGAAAGACCTGAATTGCTGAACCGCACGGGCAGCTTGAGAAATGGTGCCGGCCGATGTGGAGACGCTCGTGGACGTTGGTAAGCGGCCAACCAGTAGCGAAACTCCGCCAGCAACGATTGCCAAGATCAGGATGACCATGACCAGTTCAACGAGCGTGAGGCCTCGACGCATTAGTTACTCCGCAGTGCGTCCGGAAGGAATCCGATCCCATGGACGATCGATCGGTTCGAGCGATTTTGGTAGATCTCGCTATTTTCAATATTTCTAAACGAAGAAGTCGAGAGGTTCGGAGAATCCCGCACCCCTCGACCTCGAACTGAGGAACGCTCGTCAGACTTTACTCCGGAGCGAAGCTGGACCAAAATTCGCTGATTGCGTTATTGTTGGTTCGACCGAATGCATTCAGGACGAGCTTCAATTGAGCCCGACGGCCTTGACGTCCGTCATTGGCGGCATCGCCATCGCTGTCATAACACGCGAAGATCGCCACGTAGCGTCCGTAAACCTGGGATGGGTCCACCCTAGGGTCGACGGGCACCGATTGCATGGTACGTCCAATCATGCTGTTTGATGGCCCGATGCCAAAAGCGACCAGTGTGACGTCGGCCGGAACGCCTTCGGGGTAGATCTCGCTGAGCATCAAAAGCTGCTCCGTTTCCGTGGTCGGACCTACTGCAGGATCATATGCAATTGCCACATTCTGACCGTCGAACGGACGTGCGGTCGTTGCACTGTTGCTCGGGCTATCTTGCAGGGTTGCAAACTGGGATCCCAACTGCTCGTGGTCATAGACGGTGTCGAGCCAGTTGAAGCAAGCTGTTTCGTCAGCCGTGAGGTTACCGAGCGTCAAGAAGTCGAATCCATGGTCAAGGTAGCCCGTGGGCGTGTCATCGGTTGTTGGAACAATGTCAGAAACGTCGTCCAATACAAGCGAATCGAGATTGTCGGGGTAGCCGTTGTTTCCGAAAGTAGTTCGGAAGAACTCGAGGTTTGAGCCGATAGCCGCCTGCGTGTTCGCTTGCGCGGCATAGTTGGCGCTGCGGCGCAGCCAGCCAACGATCGGAACTGCGAGACCGGCGACGATCGCCAGAATCATGATCACCATGACCAATTCGATCAGGGTAAAACCGCTTCGGCGGCTTTGCGTTTTCGTACGCATTGTCATTGCTTGAACTCCAAGGTTCATCGGGGAGTTAGGTCGGTTGCTCGCTGTGAGCCGGTTGTCGTACCAGAGAGACCGCGGACGTAACGCGTCGCGGAAATATGTCCGCTTCGCTCCGTTTCGACAGCTTGGAATGAGTTGCGTCGGTAATGAAGACGCAACCGATTCGGTTACTCATCTGCCCAGTCGCAACGTGCGATCAACGATCACCGTCGCGACATTCCCAACCGTCTTTGGCTTGCGAGGAGCTGGCTATTTGATTTACAGGGCTTTCTTGTTGAGATCCACTCTCAATTGGGCTAAATGTAGTATCGTTCGTAGTGGTTACAAGGGTTCAAGGTCGAAAAACTCGCCTAGTTTTATGAATTACATCCTTGGTAACCATGATGAATCGAGCGAAGGGCAACCAAATGAGCGGTTCGAAAATCACCGTCAGTAGCGGTCATGTCGCATTGACTCACCTCTTCTAAGTCCGTTTGGCTTCCAAGCATGAACCCGGCTTTACGGTCGATTCAATTTGGGGTGTCTCACGAAGTGAGCGTTCGTTGCTCGGCAACTTGATGCCCCGCAATCCCATTCTTCAGGTGACGTTGAGTTCCACTGCAACTGAACTCAATTCTTGAAAGCCATCGCGAACGCAGCTACGCTCAGGAAGTCAGTTCTCAGCCACTCCAAGAGCGCTCCTGTGCCCAATCTCTTTCTGATATTGATCGGTTGCTTGTCCGTTAGCACTGCGTTCGCACAAGAACTCGATTTGCCGGACCCGACTGCGGAATCCCCTGCAATCAAGGAGCGGATGGACGCGGTGCGCGGCATGGAGAACCTGAAGGCTTTGAAGTCTCAGATGCAGGACTTGACACAACAGAATCAAACGCTGCGGAATCAACTCCTTGCCATGCAGCAATTAACCGAGACGCTCCGAGAGGAGCTTGAGGACCTTAAACGCGACCGCCAGTTGAAAGATCAACAACGACGCAATGTCCCAGAGATGCGTCTGGTGGCGCAAGTTCGGACGTCCGGCGGTCGGACGGCTGAGATCCAAGCCGGCGAGCGACTCTATCGGCTGATCAGCGGCCAGCCGTTTCGGATGTATTTGAGTGATGGTCAGGCTGTCACCGCCCAATCGCAATTTCAAGACGACGGAACCATCGAGATCACTCTCCCTGACTTGAACGTCAGTCATCTTCTGATGTTCCGCCCGTCGCCGCCAGATCCGGAAGCGCGGCGGCAGCGAGAGCGCGAGCAGGACTAACTATCGGGGCTCAGTGCAGCTGCCATTTGCGTTGGCATCGATCGCGTCGTGTCTTCACTTGGCTTGCGTACGCTGCCAGTTTTCGAGTCCAAATCTTTCACCGGCGCTACGCGATCGGGGGAAAGTCCCTGACAGGCCTAACCCCGACAATCGCTAAAGTTTAACCCGGGCTTTCGTCGATAACGCCGAAGGCTGTCTTTCGTTCGCTCGGCGTGCAGCGTCCGAGTCCCTAGCTCCGTTGCAAGGTAGGACCGAAAGTCGATGCTCGGTGTTTCGGGAGAGTTTCACGAACGAACCGTTCATTATGAACAAGTCGTTTCTGCACACTGGTGTTTGCGGCCTTCTAATCTCGCTGACGGGATGTGTCTCCATGTGGAGGGAAGTTCCCATGGAGAAGAAGCCTCCGACGGATGTGCGATTCGACGCTTCATGGTACTCCGAAAACGCCTCACCAGACGTGATCGCACGTCTGAAGAAACAACGTCAGGAACAGGTTGATCGAACTGTCTCGCAGCGAGCCGCCGGAAAGGTCGGGATGTCGCTGAGTGAGCTGGTTCGTGGCGAGGTCGTCGTGTCGCCGGTGAGTAAGCCGCCTTCACGATTGCGAGCAAAGCAATCGCAACGGCTATCAATTTCGATGCCGTCCGATTCGCCGGGAAAGGAGTCGCCCTCGGCAACGCCCCCGGACCAAACGTCACCGAATCAGATTGTTCTCTGACTGAAACAATCACGGATGAAGACTATGAATATCGGGCGAGTTGCCCTTTGCGTCCTCGCGGTCACCCCTGCCATGGTGCTGCAGTCGGTTTCGCCTGTTTTCGCCCAAGTGTCGGCGGAGACAACCGGGGCGATCGGGAAGGATAGCGTGCTTGAGACGGTGCAAATCGACAACCGCAGCGTTCGCGAGGTGATCGACATCTTGAGCGATACGTCAGGATTGAACATCGTTGCAACGCAGGAAGCGGCCGAAAAGATGGTCACGCTAACGCTCCGTAGAGTGACCGTGATTGAGGCCATTGAGATCATGGCGAAGATCAGCGGGCTGTGGTATCGGGAAGAGGAAGGAACGGGCACCATCCGCTTGATGACGACCGAGCAATACCAAGACGATCTTGTGATCTTTAAAGATGACGTGACTCGTGTTTTTACCTTGCTGCATCCCAATGCACTGTCGGTCGCTCAAACCATTCAGAGCCTTTACGGGCCTCGCGTCATTCTGTCTCCACAGCTATTCGACGATGACATCCTCGTGGGAACGACCGGCATCTTAGGCGGCGGGTTCGGTGGCGGCGGACTCGGCGGTGGTGGTTTCGGTGGCGGTTTCGGTGGCGGCGGTTTCGGTGGAGGACTTGGCGGCGGACTTGGCGGTGGTGGCTTTGGCGGTGGTGGCTTTGGCGGTGGCTTTGGCGGCGGCAGTTTCGGTGGAGGACTTGGCGGCTTCGGTGGAGGACTTGGCGGCTTCGGTGGAGGACTTGGCGGCTTCGGCGGTGGACTCGGCGGCGGCGGTGGATTTGGCGGAGCACTCGGCGGCGGCGGCTTCGGTGGTGGTCTCGGAGGCTTCGGCGGAGGCCTCGGCGGCGGTGGATTTGGTGGCGCCGGTGGTGCTTTCTCGCGTGGCGGGGGCGGCAACAACGGTTTTCTTTTCGGCTCGCCCCTGTTTAACGTTCAACAGTTGCCAGGCGATGCTCTCACGGCGAATCAGATTTCTCAGCTTCAAGAGCGGATTCGAACGCTCGAAGGCGGCGGGCAAGGAGTGGCCAGCGGCGATGTTCAGGACGTAACGTCTCGCGAGCCGTTGATCTACGTGGCCCATAACAAGACCCACAGTTTGGTCATCGTTCGAACCAGCGATCAGGATGCCATGAAGGCGATCGAGCGACTCGTTCTTGAGTTGGATCGACCCACACCGGAGGTCCTGTTAGAAATGAAGATCTTGCAGGTGACGTTGACCGACAACTTTCGGTCGATTCTCGATTTGCAATACAACGCGGGACCGGACGGCCCGAGCGTGGCCGACCAAACAGGACGCAACCCGTTTCTCAATGCTCCGTCCACTGCCGCGCAAAACGTTCTGGGGTTGGTCGACAGTCCGGACCTCACCGGCAACGGGTCATTCATCTATCAGTTCCTCAACGACAACCTGCGTGCGAGGCTCGAGGTACTGCAGCAAAACGACATGGTCGTCTCGATCGCCTCGCCAGTACTGCTTTCCAGTAATAATCGTCCGGCGCGGATCTTTGTTGGCGAAGAACGAGTCCTGGTGACGGGTATCAACTCCGGTGTGGTCACGCCCGCAACGGGGGCGACAACATCCGTTATTCAACCGGAAACAGAAGTCCGGGACATCGGTACCTCGTTGCTGATTCTGCCGAAGATCAACGCAGACCGCAGCGTCACGCTGTCGATCGCGCAGGATCAATCGGAGGTGATCGAAGATAGTCAACAGCTGCCGGTTTCCGATGGCACAGGTGTCCAGGAGTTTCCGATCGATTCTGTCCGCTCGTCCAACCTTCAGGGGACGGTCGTTGCACACGACGGGCTTACGATCGCAATCGGTGGACTTGTGACGGACACGACCAATGTGCGTGAACGTCGTGTCCCGGGACTACATCGCTTGCCGTTGGTCGGAAACCTGTTTCGACAATACGTCGATGAGAATACAAAAACAGAATTGATCTTATTGATCACGCCACACGTCATCACCACACCTATGGAGGGGCAATACAAAAGCGAAGAAAGGCTAAAGGCACTCTCAGATCACCCGGCGCTACCTGGCTGTGAGACCGTGATCGAGACGATCCCCCAGCACACCTGGGATGAAACGGTGGCGCCGACATGGCGACAATCGGATGCGATGCCGAGCGGATCTGAATTCTCGGAAGAAACGATCAATGGGGACGTGCAACGATGAAACGTCCGCAACCCGTTAGCGATTCAGAATCCACCAAGACTCAATTCATGGCTCTGATCATGCAACGCACAAAGGAAGCGCGGTCGCGACTGTTTGCGGTCCAAATGGTGGCGGCGCTCGTTTTCCTATCAACCAACGTGACGGCTCAGGAGAGTCTTTTATCGTCGCCGGTGGCTCTGGCACGATCGGTCGTCGAGAAGAACACACTCGTTGAGCTGACCCACGGCATGACGCGGGATCGCGTTATCAAGATACTTGGAGCACCCGATTTCGAAAGTGTCATCGGTTCGCTCCGGCGGGCACGCGTTGACTATGGCGAGACCGAACTGCTATTCGAAGACAATCGATTGATTGCCCTGAGGTCCGCAGAGGATCCGTTGCGAACAGATGACGGCCGTCTAGCGGTCGACCACGATGGGACGAAAATCATCTACACACATGATTTGGTCTTGGTTGAACAGGGCCCTCTACCGATCGGTGAGGATCGTCGGCCGATTGATGACGAGTTTTATTTCGCTCCTTCGAACCCGGGTCACGACGAGATTCCCGTTCCTTTCACCCCGTCGATACCGCCAACGTTGCTCGACACGTGCGGCGGATGCGGATCCCAGCAGTGCGTTGGGCGTGGAATCCAAGCCTGTGATGACGCTTTTGGCCTCGTCCATTGTGGTGACGTCCCTTGGACGTTTCGGTTTTCGATCGACGCGTTGTTTCTCGCTCGAGACTTGGACGAATTCTCCATCGCCCTTACCGATGTCAGCGGTCCCGTGCAAACCGAAGGAATGTCGCACGGTCTCACGCCAGGGCTTCGCGCCCGGGGCGTCGTGAACCTGACTGGTTCGCTTTTGCTCGAAGGCGTTTATTTGGGGACGCACCAGTGGGAAACGAATAGCACGACTGGCGACCTCGTCCCCGCAAGCGCGGATACGCTCACTGCCATTCAATCCTACGAAGCACGTTTGGATGATTACCAAATCAATGTCGTGCATCGAGGCGGTGGTGGCGCTTGGGGTTTCCTGTGGGGGCTTCGCTATTCGGACCACCGCGACTCGTTTTCGCTCGATCTTTCTGGGCAAATCGCCGGGCCGCCAGCAATGGCGCGAAATTCATTGCAGCTCCGCGGCAACACTCAAAACCAAATGATCGGACTGCAACTCGGCGCAGATCGCCGTTGGAAATGCGGTGCGTTCGAACTGTTCGGGAGTGCGAAGCTTGGAGTTCTGCACAACGAAACCGAGCAAAACGGGTTGAGCTACAGCGGCAGCGTCGATGTTTCAACCAACCCCGCGTCGATCCCAACCTTCCTCAGCGAAGACGAAGAGGTTTCCGCGATGGGAGACTTCGAAGTCTCCCTTCGCTATCGCGTCACGGAGAACGTCGCGGCCAGTTTCGGTTATCAAGGTCTTGTTTTCGGAGAAATGGTCAACGTGGCGAACCAAAACGGTCTAGCCGCGTCTCCCGACACGCTGTCCTATCACGGCATCTTTGTGGGGCTCGAAGTGCTTCGCTAAAAGGGATCGATCTGCCGTTATCAGTCATCGCGAGCTAACATGTTGGCTGTCGGTGAGAGAATTCCGCCGACCGTCCCGCCGTTTGCGAGTTCGAGACGCTGACTGATGGCGAAGGGCGAAGTTCGAGCCCCTTGGATTGACGGATGATCGATGCACCATCGCGCCGATTTCAATCGTTGAAAACGCGGATCCTCGGTCCGCTTGCGGTCACTGCGGGCATCGCAGCGATGCTTATCGCATTTGCCTCCTACGCAATCGGAAGCCGTTCTGCCGATCGGGAGTTGCGGCAACGCCGTGTGGCACTAGAACGGTCACTTGCGCAGTCAAATTTTCCACTCGGCCCGACAGTGCTTCCTCGCGTTTCCGAGCTGACGCAAACGGAATTGATCACGCTCGACAGAGAGGGACGTCGTTTGCATATGACGCTCGAATCGGATGTTAAAATTCCGACTCGTTCCGGTGAGACGATTTCGGCCCCTGCTGGTCGAGACTACGTTGCGTTTCGATTTGCCACGGAGTCACCCCAAACTCGCCAGGACCGGGTGCACACGGTCGTCCTGCTCTTCGATAGAGAGCAAATCGATACGTCGCGACGGAACGCAGCGCTGCTTCCCCTGGTGACCGGTTTGTCGACCGTGGTCGCGATCAGTCTTGTCACGTTGGTGGTGACGTCGCGATTGGTGCGGCGCATCGGCGGGCTTCGCGAAAGCGTGCGAGCGATCTCGGAAGGCGACTTTCTTACGCCGGTGCCTGAGAGCGGAGAGGATGAACTGGGAAGCCTGGGAGTCTCGGTCGCATCAATGGGGCAACAGTTGGAAACACTTTGGGGACAGGTGCACCGTCAACAAGGTGAAAAACTGCTGCACCAAATGGCCGGTGGATTGGCTCATCAGATGCGAAACACGTTGACCGGAGCGCGAATGGCGGTCGAACTGCATCGCAACGAATGTCCTCTCGGCGAGGAAGAAGGTCTGGCGGTTGCGATTCATCAGATCGAACAAGCCGAGCAAGACGTGCATCGCTTGTTATTGGTGGCGGCGGGGCGCGAGGGCAAGGACCGTCCGATGAGCGTTGAGGAATGTTGGCACGATATCCAGCGGAGTCTGTCTCCGATTGCGAATCATCTCGGAGTCGAACACCATTGGACGCTTGAAGATGAAGCGCGCGACCGTGTGCTTCGTGACGGACCCACTTGGACCGCCGCCGCAACGAATTTGATTCACAACGCAATGCAGGCGGGTTCTACAGTGACCACAGTCGTCACGCTTGACGAACCTGGCGAACTACTGTTGGTGATCACGGACGACGGCGACGGGATCCCGGACGCGATTGCCGACGACGTCTTCGAGCCGTTCGTCACCGGCCGTCCTGAGGGCCTCGGATTAGGACTGCCTGTCGTGCGTCGAGCTGCCGAGTATCTTGGCGGTTGCACGGAATGGCGGCGAGTGGATGGTCGGACTGAGTTTCGTATGGTCGTGTCAACGGAGGAAAAATGAGCGGGTTGATGGACTCCCAACACGTCTTGGTCGTCGACGATGAGCCATCGATCTGTTGGGCATTGGAAAAGATGCTCAAGAGCGAAGGCCACAGCGTTGCGGTCGCTTCCTCGGCCGAAGAGGGGCTGCGGTCGGCTGCCGAAAAGCGTCCGGCGTTGGTCATTCTCGACGTCCGACTTCCCAAGCAAGACGGGATCTCCGCGCTGCCCGAGTTCCTAAAGGTGACCGATCATGCGCCCGTCGTCATCATCACCGCGTTCGGCGATCTCGAAACGGCGGTTGCCGCGGTGAAGAACGGTGCTACCGATTATCTGACGAAGCCCTTCAAGCTCGAAGATGCGTTGCGAACCTGCCGTCAATGGCTCGCCAAGTCCAAGCATCACACGGCACCGGTGCCGCCGGAACCGATGCAATTGGATGGTTCAGCCCTCGTCGGGACTTCGCCGACGATGCAGCATGTTTTTCGACAGATCGCGTTGGTCGCTGACAGCGACTTGTCCGTATTGATCACGGGAGAAACCGGTACCGGAAAGGAGCTGGTTGCGTCGGCAATTCATCGACACAGTCATCGGTCGGATCAAACTTACTTGGCCGTCGCGCCCGTTTCTTTCAATGAAGACCTAATCGAAAGCGAATTGTTCGGCCACGTCAAAGGCGCCTTCACCGGTGCCGACGACAGTCGAGCCGGTTTGTTTGAGCGTGCCGAAGGCGGCACGATCTTGCTCGACGAGATCGGTGATCTGCCTCTCGCGACGCAAGTCAAACTGCTACGCGTTTTGGAACAGGGACAGTATTCGCGGGTGGGTGAGGTTCAGCCGCGACAGGCGGATGTGCGGATTATCGCTGCGACCAACTGCAACTTGCATCGCTCGGTTGCTGAAAATCAATTCCGCGAAGATCTGTTTCATCGACTGGCGGGTGTGCAAATCCATTTGCCGCCCCTTCGCGAACGGAGCGAAGATCTGTTTCCGCTCTGCAAGCACTTTTTGTCCGCGATGAAGTATCCATCCGCGGAGGAGGCGATCGATGAGTCGCTGATCAATGAACTCGGGAGTCGTCCGTGGCACGGCAATATCCGGGAGCTACGAAATGCAGTCGAACACGCGGCCGTCGTTGCGCGCGGGCGGCCGCTTTCGATCGCAGATTTTCCAAAGCCACACCCGGGGAAGCAAATGGGGATTGTTGTGAACGAGCCGACCCTTGAGGGGGTGATCGAGCAATGGACACGGAACACGATCGCGGAAGCCGAGAATCCGGAGGGTTCGTTGCATTCAGAGTTCATGGCAAGCGCCGAAGCTGCCTTTTTGAAAGTCGTGCTCCAGCACACCAAGGGAAACCGAGGCCGCGCTGCCGAATTGCTGGGCATTCACCGCGGCACGCTTCGTGAACGGCTTCGTGGGTACGGGCTGGACGGGTAACGCATGCAGCGCATCAGGTCGGACAACAAGATCTCGGCCGAGATGAGCCGGTTATGACAATGTGAGGCATGACAATGTCAGGCAAGACAATTTGAGGCAAGACAATGTCAGGCAAGACAATTTGAGGCAAGACAATGTGTGAGGCCGTTCGAAGTGAGCCAACATGTGCTGGTACGATGCAGTAACGTGGGGCAAGGCAATGCTTCAGGCTCATTGAAGCCTTGAAGCACCCGCACACAAATCAGGCAGCGATCCGATCTAGCTCATCGCGGCAATGAGATCGATTCCGCGTAGGCAAGCTCGCCTGTTCGACCGTCGTAGTACTGAAAAACAACTTGCGGGTGCGGGTAGGCCACCAAGCGTTTGTCTCCCAGCTTCTTCGGCATGTTAAAAACGTTGTTGACCTGCACGACGCAGAAGTAGGGGTAGAGGCGTTCCAGACGTGGAAGGTCCGGAAGGATGTAGCTGCTCCAACGGATGTCGCACTCGCGCGGCCCGAATTTGAACTTGCCCGTCGCCGGTCGATCGCTTTCATCGTTGACGGGCACATGATTGACGCTGTTGTGCGGTCCGCAGCAGAACTCCCAGATGTTGTCCGTCACTTTGATGGCGAAACTGTTGTGTAAATCACCCGTCATCACGAACACGGGTTTGCCGATCTTTTCCCATTCCTCGATCAAGAACTCACGTTCGTCGAAGAATCCCGTCCAAGCTTCTTCCTTGTTGGCTTCATCCGCTTCAAAGCCACCAGCGCCGCTGTGCGGAATCATGAAGGGAACGGTAGAAATCATGAATCGAAAATCGGCATCGCTTTCCCGCATGCTCTTGAGCAGCCATTCTCGCTGCGGTCGTCCCAACATCGAGACACCGGGCTTATCACGCTGCCGGACATCATGCATGTCGCGGTCGCCACGGGTGTCGATGAAATAGAACTCGCAGTTACCGATGCGTTTCTTGCCGTAGCTACGGCGTCCGATGGAATATGCCACACCTGTGTCGTCGATCTTTGCAGGCATGTGTAGCCTCAGCGTATGCGCGTCAACGACTTCGACGATGTCGTAGACGTAGGAGTTCTTATGCCCTTCATCGTTGTCCAATGTGATGTCGTTGACACCGGCATCGGAAGTTCCCCAATGGACGTGAAGGTTGCCCATCTCGTCGAGCGGCATTTTCTTAAAGTCCGCGTCGGCGTCGAAAAGCAAATCGCTTCCGGCGCGCATCGCCGCTTTGCCGAAGTGAACGGGATGATCGAACTCCGTCGGGTTTGCCCACCCGAGGTAGTCGAACCACGACTGCGTTCCGATGTCGCGAAAAACGGTTCGCCGATGCCGTTTACCAGTCTCCGCGGAGCCCCAAATGTCGTTGACCAATTCGTGATCATCGAACGTGAAATAGCTCGGCACGTTACGATGCCAGCGCGAAAGTTCTTCGCCTCGGTCAAGGTACAGTTTGTAGTTTTCCCAAACGCCGACAATCGTCGGTGCGATGTCAACGATCCGCGGCACCTTGTCGGCACCTTGCGTTAACCGCCAAGCCTCGGGGGGGTAGCGACGCAGTTCTTCGTACAGCCAGTCACCGTTCATGACATGGAAGTGAACCTTATCCGTCCAATCTTGATTGAGGTTCTCGTAGGTTTGCGCGCGATGACCGTTACCGTGAAGCGGGTTTTGGTTGGCACACGATCCGATCTGAAAGCGGAAATTGAAGAGCCCCTTCGGATTGTGCTCCGGGTTCATCGACGCCGCGGCGCTCGGTAGCGTGCGAAACCGCCCCGGCAATCCGTGAGGTCGTCCGTTGACGCGGATTTGATAGTGGTACTCGGTGTCAGCCTCAAGCCCTCGGATCAAGGCGACGCCGGTGTTGTCATGATGTAGGTGGGTCGTCGCCGGATCACTGACCGAAGCCATGGCATCGGGTTCTGTTCCGTAGCGGACTTCGAACGAGCCGGGACTTGAAGTCCGGGCCCACACCCGAATGGAATCGGACGTCACATCGCCCAGCATCGGCCCGTGCGTGAGTCGGATCGGGTCTCGGTCGGTGTCGATGCGGACGTCAACGTCCGCCGGATCGGGGCGATGATGCGCGAGTTGCGCATATCCAAACGCGGACGGGAAAGCAGCGATCAAGGAAAAGAAAACGCGATGCATGGCGGGCACGTGGAGCGAGGGGACGGGATCGCCGACCAAACCACCGCGCTACTTCGGTTTTGCTCGGGTCAACGATTCGAGGGAGTCGAACAATTGATCCACCTGTTGGTCCGGTGGGTCAGGCGCGATAGCCGTATAGTAACTCGATTCGATCCCCAGCGCCGCCCTCATTGCCGCCGCACGTTCCGGCGGAGCGTCGATTACTTCATGGACCAGTTCGAAATCGCGATCCCAGAGCACACGATCCGCCAGCAGATCGACTAACTCGTGCCATCTCACGAAGTCGATGCATGAAGCGGTGAGTTGCAAAAGACTCTCGTCTTCGGAGGTCTCTTCCTCCGGCCAGTCATGCATTGCATCGAGGCTCGCTTGCCGCCAGAGACAACGGTACTCATCGGGTGAGACACCGTGCAGCTCGATTTCCATCTCAATTTGCTGCGCTATATTCAGATAGACGGCGGACACCGACGCGTCCACGACACCTGTCAGCTCGATTGTGTCGGGCGTTTCACAGAACAGGTGTTGGGCTAGTTGTTCTAAGAGGGCAAGCTGTTGTTGCCAAGCAAGTTCGTCGAACAACGTCACGCCGTAAAGAACGGGATCCTCTCCCGTCTCGCGACAACTGGTCAACTCTTCGAGCATGATCGCCAGCGATCGACGAACTAAATCGGCTTCATCGCCGATCAAGTAGCGATCACCAAATGGCGTATGCCACGTCATGTTCCCACACTCCCGCCGTGCGTAAAAAGTGCGACGCAGATAAGCGACTCCGCACAAGGCGGCCGAGCGTCACGCTGGGAAGATGGTGATCGAACGGTGCGTTGACTTCAAGCATGCGAGTGGCAACGGTTCCGATTCTTTTTCGTATTCAAACGGTCGGAGACGCGTTTCATGGGAGAAAAGCAGGGTAAAGATTGTGTTGCAAAAAGAGAACTTCGAGGAAAACCTGTTAGCGCAGCGCGACCCGCGGGAAAGTTTCAAAATGATGTCAACGAGTGAGCGATGAATCGACGCAAAATGCTTGACAAGAGCCGTTACTCAAACCACGGACCACTGTCGTTTTCGCTTAACCGCTCTTTCCCTCGACGGCCTCGTCCATCGTCACCCGACATCCGCTATCGTATGCTTGGGTTCACCCCAACGAGGCAGCTATTTTGCGGTGTTCCGCCGCGGCTGAGTGTTGATTCGTCACACAAAGAAACGAGCCGGTCCGTTCTGAACGGATTGAAACCGACCGGGTCGCTCCGACTTCTGGAGGCAAGTGTCGACGGGGTGACTCACGATGCGAAGAGAATGCCCGATCGGGGAGGCAGCTATTTTGCGGCGTTCCGCCGTGGCTGAGTGTTGATTCGTCACACAAGGAAACGAGTTCCCCGTTCTTGAACGGATTGAAAACGGGGGAGTCGCCTCGACTTCTGGAGGCGAGTGCTAACCGATCGGGCGTCTTCGTATTCGTTTGTCGTGACTTACCGCGACTGCATGTCATCTCGAAACGCGATGTTGTCGCGATAGACTTGGTCCCCGACGGCGCGCCATCTCGCAAGTTCGTCGTCGTCGGGTTCGGGGGCGTCGAGCGCCGCAAGATTCTCGCGGAGTTGTTCGGCTGTCGCCGGTGCAGTGAGCACGAGATCGATTTCTTTCTGGGCTAACGAGTAGCGGATGCAATCGGCAGGCTTGACGCCTGCCTCGATCAGACGTCCGTAGCACGTCGAACTGAAGCTGATGATTCGAGTCCCATGCGCACGCGCCGCAGGAAAAACAATCTCTTCGGCCCGGCGATGAGCTAGATTATGCCGCACCATGACGGGATCCCATTTGGCCTCAACACGGTCGCGGGCAAGTTCCCATTGGTGTGTCGACAGACCATATCGCCGGATCTTGCCCGCGTCTTTGGCGCGATCGAGTTCACGAATCGTTTCGCTATTGAATCGGCGTTGCGATCGCGACCAGAACAATAGAAACACCTCGAGTCGTTCCACTCTGAGCAGACGTAATGCCCGATCAATGTCCTTGCGAATCTTTTTCGGCTCGGCCTCAAAAGTTCCCGCAAGCATCCTTAGCCGTTGTAGGTCGCTAGCGGAGAGTCGAGCGACGAATCGGTTGAATGTCCCATAGTTCGACTCCCAGAAGTATTCGCTGATTCCGGCGTCAAAGGCGACGGCGAACTGCTCCGTCGGTAGCAGGTAGTGCCCCGACACCGCCAATCGTTTGCGTGTCGGTTCGGTCGCAGAGAGTGCAATGGTGCTCGGTGGCGTGCTTGGTTTGGTGACCACCGTGGCAGGCAAAATATGTTGGGGTGAAAGTCCCTGTTCTTGCAGGTGTTTCGTTAACGCGGGCCAACTGGTTTCATTCATCGGGTCGACGCACCCACGTTCCATGGGATGTTCGGCGGAAAATGCTTTGGTCCGTGGAGTGATCGAGTTCCATTCGGGACGACGCTTCGGTGGTAATCGCGCGATCAATGAGTCCACTGCCCACCAGCCCGGGCTGCGCGGGTCCGTCGCGAGTGCGGCGGCTCGCGCACAGATCTTGGCGTCCCCGAATTCAAGCATCTGGCCGACCGCCCAACTCCGAACATGTTCGTCATCGTGATGGATGAGTTTCGGTAGCTGATCCAGCCATTCCTGTCGCGGCTGTTGCTTCAGTTGTGCGAGCAGAACGGCCGGATCACTGTCCCATTGCAAATCGGTCGTACTGGACGGAGCTGGCAGTGGAGGATCCGGTGGTGTTCGGCCTTCGCTCCGCATTTGTCGCCATTTGGCGAAATGAACGAAGCCGATTTCTCGTTCATTGGCGTTCCATCCTTCGATTGCTCGATAGCAGCCACGTTGCTCGATGATTCGAAGTAGCGCGTAACGGACTCGCCAGTGCGGGTCGTTTGCGACAAGACGCAGGTTGTCGAGGGAGACGCTTTCAGAAAGCGCGCGCAGCGCTCGTACTCGAACCACGTAGGACGGATCGTATTGGAGCCTGCGAAGCAAGAGTCCATCACCTCGCTGTCGGCTGATAACGGCTTGCCGGACGAGCGATGACGGTGAGGCCTCCAGCAGACGGTCACAGGTTTCGCGGGCATGCGAGTCATCAAGGTCGGCGAGATGTTCCGCCGCCCGTGCGCGGTGCCTGGCGTTCAGTTCGTGATCGAGGCAGATCGCGATCGCGGTGTCCCGCTGAATATGAGGCCAGGGGGCCAATTCACCAAAGTCACCTCTTTCCTCAATCAATTTCCACGCAATGGCCATCGGATGTGAAGAGGAAAAATGCATCTTGCCTCAATCGAGACTCTGCCTGGAAATTGGATGCCTTTGCAACGGTGATGGCGAGAGACTCTGTGCTCGCCTAAGATCGAGTTTATGTTGTTGCATGGCGAAGAGAAAGAACTGCTGGAACGCTCGCCCCAATGGCTCCTGTTGCCATTGCCACCGCACTCGTCACGTAACGACGGCTTGATCGATCAGCTCAAACGCCACCTCCGAAGCCGTGAGCCCGTGTGGTCTTTGCTCAGCGCGGTGACTGCAGAGCACAGCTATCCGGTCGCCGCAAATCTAGCCAACGCATTGATCTGGAACTCGCTGCGTCGGTGGTGTCGGCATGCGCCCGCGAGTTTGCTCAAACATGCCGAATTACACATGACGCGATCCGCCGAGGTTCGCGTCCTTCGACGGCTGGCCAAGGCGCCGAACACGGGTGTCCGAAAGAACGCGCTCAAGCGAATCCGTCAGCTCGGCGTGGCCGAAACGATGTTGCCGCAGCGTCGACCGACGGACGCTCATCCGTGGCGCTATGGTCTTGGCAGGGAATCCTTTTTTGGCGGCCAAACGTTCCGGCATGAGGAGCGACTTGCCGATCTTCCTGAGATTGAGGACATCGCCCAACTTCGAGAGGTTCTGGGCATACGATCGACGAAGCAACTCGGTTGGATGTTGCAAGCCTGTGAGGGAGAGGGCAAACCATACCATCGCTTTGGGATATCCAAGCGAAATGGTGGCGAACGCGAGATTTGTGCTCCACAGTGGCAACTGATGCACGTCCAGCAGCGAGTCCTACGAAAGATTCTTTCCAAGGTCCCCGTCCATTCGTGTGCCCATGGATTCGTGCCTGGGAAATCGGTTGTCTCCAACGCACAGCCGCACGTTGGTCAAAAGCTCGTGCTGAAGTTCGATCTTCAGGATTTCTTCGCGACAATTTCTTATGCTCGTGTGATGGGGCTCTTCACGAGCCTGGGTTACTACGGTTCGACGATCCGGTTTAGCAATGCGGATGAGTCACACAATGTTGCCGCCACACTCGCCCGCTTGTGTGTTTACGCCTTCAATCATCGGGAGTGGATTTCGGCGTATTGTCCTCAGGGCGCGCCCACGTCGCCAACGATTTCTAATTTGATCTGCCGGGGGCTCGATGCGCGATGTCAGGGGTTAGCCTCCGCCTGTTCGGGTCGATACACCCGCTATGCGGATGATTTGACGTTTTCATTCGCAGCCGACGACATCGACATTGGGCGGTTCCGCTGGTGGGTCGATCAGATCTGTCACCAAGAAGGCTTCTACGTCAACCATCATAAATTCCGATTGATGCGAGCTTCTCGTCGACAATCGGTGACTGGGATTGTGGTGAATGAAACGCTGCGCGTTCCACGTGAACAGCGTCGCAAGTTGCGTGCGATCCTCCACGATGCAGAAACAAATGGTTTGGATGTTGCCGCACGTGGTCGGCCCCAGTTTCGGGCCTGGCTGTTGGGTACTACGGGCTGGATACAGATGGTCGATCCCGATGAAGGTGCAGCCTTGATGACTCGTGTGCAACGCTTGCTCCGGCAAAGCGGCGATGGTGAGGAGATCGATGGCTGAAATGCGCCGCGGATTGGTCGTCGGGGAGTACAACCTTTGTGAACGCACGGGGGTGGCGTTCGCGGAGATTCCCTCCGGTGTTTTCTATGCCGGTCATCGAGCCGCTTTCCAAGTGAACACGCGGGGTTTCTTGCTCGGACGTTATCCGGTTACCAACCAACAATGGCATCGCTTTGTTCAATCCACGGACTACTGGCCCGAGGACTCTGATTTTGGACGCTACCTGTTGCACTGGGGCGGTTCGCGAACTCCACCGAGCGAGTTGTTAGACCACCCGGTCACCTGGATTTCACTGCGTGATGCGATGAACTACGCGGCTTGGGCTGAGGCATCGGTTCCATCGGAGTGGTATTGGGAAAAGGCGGCGCGCGGACTGGACGGTCGGCTTTGCCCCTGGGGCGACGATGTGACACTGGCCCCATCACTCTGTCATGTGCGTCAACGACAAACGGCAGAAGTCGACCGATATGCTCATGTGCGAACGGCATTCGGTTGCGAACAGATGATCGGCAACGTCGGAGAACTCTGCCTCCGCGCTGACGATCCGAGAGGCGATTTATCGCAGACGCCGAACGTCGACGAATTGCAGGACGACCATGTCGTGATTCGTGGCGGTTGCTACTTTCGGAAGTCCCACAACACGATGGTGTGCAGCCACCGCCGCCGTCTCGGAGCTTCGCGACGAAACAGTTGGACCGGGTTGCGAATCCTGCGTGCCTTGAGCCCGCCCCCGCCCTAAGCGAGGTCTCGCCATGCTGACGAAATCAATCCCCGAGGCGACAAATGGGTCTGTTTGAAATAACGTTGATTATCGCGACACTTCTTTGCTCGCTCGTGGCGGGACTGGTGTTTGCGTTTGCCGTTGTCGTGATGCCGGGGATCAAGAACCTGAAGGATGGCGACTTTCTCCGTGCCTTCCAGGTGATGGATCGTGTGATTCAAAACAATCAACCAATCTTCATGTTCGTATGGATTGGTTCCACGTTGAGTTTGATTGTTTGTGCCGGAATCGGAATTGCGACGCTAGGCGGAGCCGATCTTGCTGGATTGATCGTTGCCACGTGCCTCTACCTTTTCGCGGTTCAATTGCCAACGGTCACCATCAACATCCCGCTGAACAACAAGCTGCAAACGCTTGATGTGGAGGTCATGAATGAGAGTGACCAACGGCTTGCCCGCGATCAGTTCGAGGGTCGATGGAATCGCTGGAACACGATTCGAACGATATCCGCGTGCCTGGTGTCTGCGTTGCTGCTGATTCTGTTGTGCCGCCAGTGAACGCGGATGCTCTCGTAGAGAAGAGTTTCGCTCGGAAACAGCCCGCCGTGAGTTGCGTCTTGCAACTCACGGCATCGGATTCAGCTCAACGAGGAAGTACACCCATCGGCTCTTCACTTCGTTCGGCGTCAATATCGCCGTAGTGAAGTTTCATTGCCAAGCGACTGCAACGCTCTTGGAACTGTGCAGGTGTGTCACCGGCACCGGCTTGGCAAATATCGTCGATCCAGTGTGGCCAGTGATCGAGGATCCGCTCGGCCAGTTTGCGACGGCCTGAATCGGACAACTCGCTCATCGAAACGACGCGATCGATTCGTCCCGGTCGCGATCCAATCGCTCCCGGTTGACCGATCGCGGGATCGATCTGGTCGGGATGGTTAGTACTGACCATCACCAAGAGTCCGTCGGCACGTTGCACGCCGTCGAGACAGTTGAGTAGGCAATCGAATGTCAGGGCGGGACCCTGATTGACGGCCACGTTTTTTCGTCCATGGAACACCGCGTCGATATCTTCGATGAGTGCCATGCACGGCACTTCGGAGAGCATCTGGTTCCAGGCCTTCATCAACTCGTCATTCTTGAGCGTCGCGAGGTCGTAGACGAAGATCGGCAGGTCCTGATCTTCGGCGATCGCGCGAGCCAACGCCGTCTTTCCCGTTCCCGGTGGGCCGTGCAGCAAGTAGCCGCGCCGCCAGGGTAGCCCTCGTTCGCGGTGCCACGCTTCGGTCTCGCGCCACCGCGTGACTTCTTCGACGAGTTCCTTGGCTTCACCGTCGAGCGACAGTTTCTCGACAGCACTGGTGGCCTCTTCCACATCAGCACCGAGCTCGCAGAAGGTGTACCCCAGCGGCCGATGGTTGAGGCAGCCTCGAATGTCGGATTGGCTCGTCGGCGAACCGCCTCCTCCGCCGAATTCAGCCGTCATTTGCATCACCGAGTTCCCGGCCGTTCCATGCACGTAGCGGATCGAGTGGCGACGTCCACCCGTGCTTTCGTAGTCACGCGTGTGCTCGTTAAAAAAATTCGTCGCGTCGAGAATCAACTTGTCCGGATCGACCATGCCTCGCGCGAACACGATGCTAATCGTCTGGTAGTCATAATCCGCTGCTTGCAATCCAGTTTCCATGTCACCGAGCTTCTCGTCACTCTTGGCAACCCAGATCGGCAACCAGCGCCGCCAATACAGCCGCCCCGAAGGTGGCACGATTTCCATGGAGACCAATTGGACGCGTTTGGTGGGCCGGACGAACAACTTCCAACCCACGTAGGCGCGCGGACCGAATCGAGACGCGACGTAGTGGTGCTTTAAGTACAGCAACACCGCATCGGCCTGATAGCCGCTGACCGTCAGCTTGACGACCACTCGTCCGGCGATCTGACTGTAGAGACTCTTCACATGCCCCCAGCCGGCCGCCAACAATGTGAGCGCGGCCGCGGAACCGGCGAACATCCAGCCACTGAAATATTCGTTCAAACCAAAAACCCTGGAGTATCAAATTGGATCAGAGGCGATCCGGAACGTGGGAAACCCAATCCCACTTGAAATCTGAGACACGCCTCCGTTCTACGGGTTCCCAAAAAGTTTGGTTTTGCGTGAAGTCAACGCGAACTTCATGTGGAGCGAATTCGCATGCAAATCAGTCCCCTACGAAACGTTCAAATCCGGACACGAGCAGCCCGGTTTGTTGGACACTTAAACTATCTGCGCCCGAGCGAAGAAGAGATTTGGCCTTGACGGTCTCCCACGTCCAAACACACCTACGCCCGCTTCAAGATGAAACGAATCAAATACGTCATCCTGATCCTTTTGCTGTTGATCCTGATCGGGGTTCCTGCCGTAATCGCATTGATGGCGGTTGCCGATGCACCTCCGAAAAGAACGATTCCGAACCCCAATGGATATGACACGCTTCTGCAGGCAGCCGAGAAGGTTCAGTCTCTTCCGGAGGACTTTTTTGAAACCGAGGATGTGGAATCACTCCAAAACTGCCTGGAATCAAACTCACAGGCTTTCGCGCTGGTCGATCAGGCCTGCGGCGAGGAGATCGTCGTTCCGATCCAGACTGTCGACCTCGAGTCCCCGGAATGGACGAATTCGGTATCGTCGTTGCGGAACCTGTTACGGTTGATGACGGTGCAAGCTCGAGTTGCTGAGTTGGAAGACCGCCCGCTCGATGCTGCGATGGTTTATGCGAAAATGCTCGACGTGAGCGAGCGAGCGGATGAGGGCGGGTTGTTGGTCCATTCTTTAGTCAGCCTCGCCGGAAAAGGCATGGCACACGACCCGCTTTCGGGGATGGCGGAGTCACTCTCCGACGACGGCCGTGCTCAACTCGCCGCAAGACTGAAAGAGATCGGCTATGATCCGATTGATGTCGACGCCGTGATGAAACGTGAGCGAGTGGTTGTTCGACGGCAGTTCGGAGTGCTGCGCGCCGGGTTGATGAGCCTCACTAGTTCACCTGGCACTTCGATGGTGACGTCGCGAGATCAAGAACTCGCCAGGAAATACGACGCGTTGATGCGAGAGCTGTCGCGTCCTGCCGAAATGGCCGAGGAGGAGAGTCCCGAATAAGAGGTGGAGAGTCGCGTTCCACGGCGGGCTCGTGAAGGCTCAGAATGGAATGTGAAGGAATGGAGCGCGTTTCGTCGCGAATCACGAGCCCTTCGGAACGATGGCTGGTTCAAAGCATTGATCCGGCGCCGTGTGGGGGCTTCACCCGATTTCCCAAGTCGCCCGAACCGATTCCCAGAAAACGCCAACTCCTTCCCAGGACTCGCGAGACTGCTACGCCGTGAGAGATCGGCCTGAGCTCCTCCGAATGCGACCCATGAAACGCTTCAAGTACCTGCTTTTTGTCGTGCTCCTTGTGTTGCTCTTGGCGATTCCGGCGGGAATCGCCTTCATGGCCGCTGATGCACCTCCTCCTCCCACACCTCTGCCGAACCCGAATGGTTATGACACCCTTGTCGATGCCTCGGAAAAGTACGTTGACTATTCCGAGGACATCGATCAGGTCGGGGACGTCGAGACGCTGAAAATGTGGGTCGAAACCAACTCGGAGGCTCTCCGTTTGGTTGATGAAGCTTGCGGACAGGAAATCGTTGTTCCGCCGACAAAACTGGATGTTCATGCGGAGCGCCGGCTCGGGCTTGTGAACTGCCTGAGTCTCATCCGCCTCGTGAAAACCCAGGCCCGTGTTGCTGAACTGGAGGATCGCCTCTCCGACGCCGCGGAGATCTACGCCAAAATGTTCGACCTGAGCAATCGAGTCGATGACGGTGGCTTCCTGATGGACGCGTTGCTCAGCTGCGCGGGTAAGAAGATGGCACTCGACGCGCTCGTTCAAATTGAAGCATCCATGCCCCAGCAAGCCCGGCTCAATCTCGCGGCGGCCCTAGAAGCCAGCGGAAACGATCGCATTGATTTTGATGTGGTGATGGAGCGAGAGCGGGCCGCCCAGCGTCAACAATTCGGGTTCCTGAATGTCAGCATCATGAATTTTACCAATCCCATCCAGACGGCCAATTATGCCGCAAAAGACGATGAAGTGGCCGAGCTCTACGACAAGTTGATGAAGCGGCTTGCGCAGCCAACATCGAATCAAGACGATGGTTCATCCGAATAGCGTTGCTTGCCTTCGGTGAGTACCCGTCGGATTTCAGTATCGAGGGCTTCATTCACGCCGGCGAGACCGTTACAGACTTGGGTCGCCCATTCGAAGTACTCGCGTTGTCGCTGGGTGGACCAGCCCGTCGGCGGATCGACAAGGATCGATCGGAGATTGCAGATCTTGTCAGCAAGTTTGATCTGTTTCGCGCCGGCGCTCTTTTTCGGTGCGTTCACGACCTGCAAGCGTTTCCGTTCGGCTTTCTCAAGACGCTTGTCATCGGTGCACTCGAGAACGAGTCGTGTCACCTCGGTTCCGAATAACTCGCGGATCTCGTCCTCCGTGGTTTCTGTGTCTTCGATCGTGTCGTGTAAAAGTGCCGCGATCAAAACCGATTCATCCCGGACACCACCGAGTCGTTCTAGCAACTCAGCCACCTCGATCGGATGATTGATGTAGGGCGTTTCGGCTTGGTTCTTACGTCGCTGTGTTGCGTGTTTCATGGCGGCGAAATGTGCCGCCGCAAGGAGTGTGCTCATGAAGCTGATTCGGTCCAGGCAAGAAGCGACTTGTGTCACTCAGTCACGAAGCGTCTCGTTCTTGAGTCGTTCGTGCAATTCATCGTGCAGTGCCTGATCGCTGGCACCGGTTGAGGGGTAATTTAACGACAACGACTCCAGCGCGTCGGCGATCAATTCGGCCACAAGGTATCGCATGACCGGTTTGTTGTCGGCGGGAATCGAATACCAGGGTGCCCAGGGGCGTGACGTTTCGCGGATGGCGGCCTCATAAGCGTCCATGTAGGAGTCCCAATACCCGCGTTCGCGAACGTCATTGGCTTCGAACTTCCATCGCTTGTGCGGTTGTTCGAGTCTCGCGAGGAATCGTTGGCGTTGTTCCTCCCGTGACACATTGAGGAAGAATTTTAGGATCGCCGTGCCGTTGCGGGCGAGATGCTGCTCATGATCACGGATTGATGCCATCCGCTCCGGCCAGAGCTGTTTTTCAACCGGGCGAAACGGCAGCCGCTGATGGTCAAGTATCTCCGGGTGAACTCGGACGACGAGCACTTCTTCGTAGTGACTGCGGTTGAAGACGCCGATCATTCCTCGTTGCAGTAGCGCCTGAGTCGTTCGCCAAAGGAAATCGTGATTGAGCTCCCGACTCGAAGGACGCTTGAAACTGGTCACGGAGCACCCGGCAGGATTGACCCCCGAAAGCACGTTTCGAATCGTCGAGTCCTTGCCAGCGGCGTCCATCGCTTGGAATACAAGCAGCAATGCCCAGTTGTTCTGAGCGTAGAGTTTTCGCTGCTCATCGGCGATCCGCTCGACCGCGTCTTCGAGTCGCCGCTTCGCAGTCTTCTTTCCTGGCGCCTCATCCAGAGAGGTCACGTGATCGGACAGCTGAAATCGGCCGTCCGTATTGGCCAGATGAGGGCTTTCAGGTGGAGTGAAGGGCGTCGTCATATTCGACCTTTGCTCGGCTATCGGCGACTGAGGATTGCGAGCCAGTCTTCCTTCGTTTCTGACGGCGGAAGACCGAACGAGACTTTTCCGCCTGCCGTGACCGAGTCGGTGTCTCCGTGTTGCAGCTCGCCACCGGTGCGTGGGTTGAACCAGTGGATGTCGTATTCGCCAGCGACGGTCGCTAGGTCAATCGATCCTTCGCCGCCTTGGGGAAGGTAAACGAGATACAACTGCTCGGGCTTCGCAAAACAGTAGCCCGACGTGCCATGTTCTTTGTTTCCGATTAACTCATCGGCGTTCTGCATTTCCCAGAACGGAATCTCGTTGTCGGCGAAGAACTCGAGTGCGATCCGGCAATAGTCCCAGCTTTGATCGCGGCTCCGCCAGTCTTCACACACGATGTCGTTTTCGGCGAACTTGTAACCGAAGTAATATTCGCAACCGGCCCCACCGGCCATTAGGTGACCCCAAAGCGTTTGCTTGCGAACCTCATGTTGCGTGTGAGCCATTTTTCCATCTCGGTCATGGCCGTCAAAGCCCTTGTAGCCGAGGTCGGGGCACTGAGCGTGTTGAGCCGAACCCGACTCGTCAAACGCAACGACCCAGGGTCTCCCCGCTGCTTCGGCGGCGTGAATCCATTTCACGGTTTGGGCGTGTGTGGTCCGAAGACTGCTGTTTTGCAGCGAGAGACCGGTCAGTTTTGATTTGTCTCCGATCAGCGGCTTGTAAACCTTGTCCTGCTGATCGGGATACGTGTGCAGCACGATCGGATGGTTGTATGTATCCAGATTTGCGATGAAGTCGATCATCGCGTTTTGCTGCTTTGTGGTTTGGGTGTTCTCCTCGCCGAGGTTCCAATTCAAAGCGAGGTTGTGTCCGAATCGCGCGATCAACTCGCGGCAATAGAGTTTTCGTTGCGGCCCAAGGTTACCTCCATCAAGACACTCCGGCACGGTCTGAACACCCTTCCGACGGTGGTCATCGTTTTCGGTCTCTTGCATTTTGAAGTGCAAGTACATGCCGAGCCGCGTTCCGTGGTCGAAAACCATGCCCCACTGATCAAGTTTGCTGCAATCGTAGTGCAGTTTGTCTTCCCGCTGGATGAATGGCCAGACGTTGTCTCCGTCGCCGCCCGCGTTGTAGGTCAGAAACGAAAACGCATTGCAGCCTTTACCGGAGAGGTAGTTCACTGCACCGATCAGTCCCTTGCCTTTGCCGTCCTGCCAAGATGGATCGCCGTCGTTCCAGTCTTTGACGTGAGGTGACCAAGTCTTCAGGGGCGCTTTCTTGGGATTGCCCGCGATCGTGTCGTCAAAGTCTGCAAACGCAAGCAACGTTTCGGGGGCATCGGCGCCGGCTTTGAGGAAGTATTTCCCTGAACCTGCGAAACGAAGGTATCGCTTGCCGACATAATCCAACCGACCGTGGGCGCGAAAGTCCCGGCCGCTCTTGTCGCTCGCGACCACATCGACGGTCCCCGATTTTCCATCAAAGGCGGCGACCGGTGCGCCCCCGCCGTCGAGCGCCGCAAGTTTTCCTTTCGCGAACGACACTCGGTATGTCCATTGGCCGGTCCGATCCGGTGCGAAATGGGCACGCCAAGTGGTTCCGTCGTTCGCCGACGTCTGACCGGCGTTTCCGTCGGCCGCAAAGTAGCCGGGGATGATGTAGGTCGTCCCGTCGCTGTGTTTCCAGGTCACCGTCATGGCGTAGTCGGTGAATGGATTCGGCGCGTTGTCTTGCTCGTGGGCGTAGGGGCCACTCAAGTCCAAGGTGATCTTGTGCCATTGCTTACTTTCACCGGAGACGGTCACGTCTCCATTGCCGTTAGCGCCACGCGGTTGTTGCAGTGGCTCGCTACTGACCGGAACGGTGGGGCTCGTTTCGGCAACGACCGATGCCTGGGGCGACGGTTTCACGGGAGCCGCAACAAACTGAAATGCGTTGGGTAGATCACCGGACTGAACACGACTCTGGGGACCGATTCCACTCGGACGTTCGAATTCTCGATCGGTGGTGAGAATAAACTTGTCGAATTCGAAACCGTCTTCTCGCATCGAGAAGTGGATGACATGGTTCCCCGGTTCGGTGACTTCAAGGAAAATTTTGTATGGTTCACCGCAGTGTTGTTCGGCCGTTCGTTGCTTGCTTTCCCAACGCCAAGTCTGTTTGCCGGCGCACCACTGCAAACGTTGTCCGCTGTCGGGCCATGTCCCGTCGATGCCGACATGCAGCCCGTTGTCTTCACTGCCGGTCGAATGAGCTCGCACCCAAACGTAGTAGGTTCCGGGCGTGCTAAAGTGAACGTTGTAATGCAGCACGGCCATCTTGCCGGGCTCCGGTGAAAAATTGGTTCCCTTGATGAGCTTGTCACCATGCGTTCGACGCGTGTCGGGCAAAATTTCGAGATACGCCCCACCACTCGCGCCGCCAACATGGCTCGGATCACCATCAGGCTTGATGTCCGGCGTCGACTTCGAATGCGTGAGGTGAAAGGCACGCGTTTCAGTGAGCGATTGCTTAAAGAAGTGTTCGGCTTCGACGGCGACCAGGCCATCCCGCTCGGCAAACACGAGTGACGAATCGGCGATCGGTTCCTTGGCCTGACCACTCATCGACGAGAGCAGGGCGAATAGGCCGCAGAGAAATCGCGGAGCAAGCTTCTTCATTAGACTTGGGGAGTTTGGGAGCCGGACGTTAGGGAGGGACCAGAGTTTAACTGCTGGGGCGCAAAATACACGCGGGCTGCGCAGCGATCACGCGTTGATAGTGAACGCGCGTTGCAGGCCGTGCCAGATTCCGACGCTGTCCCTTGCCAACTCCTGCGTGCTACGAACGCCGGATGGCGGCATGGTGATGTGGTTTTGGGCGACTGATGAGCGACATCGATCGGCTCTCATGGAACCGTTTGGCAATTTGAGCAGATCGATCCATGTCAACGGCGCCCGCGTGCGCGTGCAGCAGGTAACGCAGCGTGAGCGGTTCCGTTTGGGACAGGAGGATTGATTGGCAGTGGTAAGACCTGACAGCGAGGTGACTGGGAGAACATCGACAAGCTCGTGGGATGGGAGAGGTTCCATCATAACGAGCAATCGCCGACGAAAAATCAGTCTGCCGCTACTCGCTCTTGGGTTCGAGCGTGTAGGGCGGCACGATGTGGTGAATGTTCAACATGATATTCTCGTAGTCACCGGGTGCGCATTCGCCCAGTTTTTCATTTTCGAGCAGTAAGTTGAACGCCAGCAGTAGCGTGCAAATGCACTGCTTTCCGATGCAGGCTCCCGTGAACGCAAACGGGAAAATGATCATCTCCTTCTGCGGCGAGATCATCGCGACTTCCTCAAACTGATCGTCGATGACGACGTCGGCCCAGTACCAGTTGAATTGGCGTGCCATCTGTTCGCCCCAGAGCGCGCCAAGGACAAGGTGTGGATTTTCGTCTTGGGAGACCGGGTTGGGTTTCTCAAAAACTAAATCGACGACCGCATCATTCACTATTTGCATCACCTCTTGGGGCGTGTCGATCGCGGGATCAACCTCCAGCAGTAGCATTGCGTCACCGACGACCGCTTGAATGAGGCCAAGACGCTCCTCGTCCGGTGGTGACTCGACAACCTTCATGTCTTTCTTCCGATCCAAGTGGGGGAGTAAATCAGCCCACGTTCTAACAGGTTTGCCTGCCGCCGTACGGTCATTGCAAACGGATTTTCACCGATAGCGAGTGAGATCGACACAAGGGTCCAGGATTGGCTGTGTTTGGGCGGTTCAGGGAACCAAATCGCGAGAGACGCGAGTAAATGAAGAAGTGGCCCGATGAAGCGTGATCGCCGTTCGCGCGAGTTACCGCAATTGGTAGCAGCGGATTTCTTGACCGACCCGAATGAGCAGATGGTTGTTGGCGATTGCGGGATGAGAAAGCAGCGGTCCGACGCCCTCGGCCAAGACGATGGAATCGAGCAGTTCGCCTTGCTTGGTGTCGACCAGTAGCAGTTCGTTGTTTTCGGTCGCTACCAACGCACGATTTGAGGACGCGATGATTGCGGCATAAGAGTGAATCTTGTCTTCGGCGATGGACCAACGTGCCTCGAGCCCCTCAAGATCCAGCGCGTGCAAGCCTTCGTGGGCGACGAGCACTTGATCACCCGCGATGACGGGCGTGTGCGAATCCGGCAACAGGGCGTCGTTCGCAACTTGTGGTCCTTCGGTGGGTGTCTCCGACGCGATGGACGCCAGATCGAATAACTCCAGGCCGTTGTTCTCTCCCGTAAACAGGATCGTAGTGCCTTGAATCACTGGAGCCGGGACACCGAAGTCCCCGGAGTACTTCCGTTTTGCCAACCAGAGATACTTTCCGTCGGAGGCCGAACGGATGAAGTAACCGATTCGGTCGATCCCGACGAGCAAATCCTTGCCCTGGAACTTCATCGGCATAAGCGACGAGTAGGCGGACGGACGGCCGATCGCGGACCAATCAATCGATCCCGATTTGGAGTCCACCGCGACAAGAGTCTGCTTTGCTCCGAGCTGCAAATAGAGAGTGTTCTCGATCAGCAGCGGTGAGCAGCAAAATCCCCAGGTCGGCAACGATTCACCGAGCTTTTTCGCCAAGTCAACTTGCCAGTTGGTGCGGCCCGTCTTGAGGTCCAACGAGGACAATATTCCGGCGGCCCCGAACGTGAATACGGTGGCATTGTTGATAACCGGCGTCGCGCGGGGAGTGTTGCCGTAGTCGAATGTCGAAGGCGATTTGTATTGCGTTTGCCAAAGCGGTTTTCCATCCGAGAGTGCGAACGCGAGGAAGGCGTCGTTTCGATCCTGCGCGTCACGGCCGCTGACAACCACGACACCGTCGGCCGCGACCAAACCGCCGTAACCGACGGAAGGTAGTTCGTGCGACCAAACAAGTTTCGCTTCATTTGGCAATTGATCTGGCAACCAGCGTACCAACGCGTTGCGATCTTCACCCCGAAACTGATGCCATTGCGATCCGGAACTCGGATCCGGGATTTTTGAACGCTTGACCGGGGTGTCCTCCGGCGAGGTCGCAGGATCGATCGGTTTCCACGGCACGAACCCGGCGAGGGTTTCCATCGACTTGCGGAACTTGGGATCGGTGCCAGCGGTCAGCAATGCGATCTGGATGTTTTCGGAAAGTTCTGCCGACAAACCTTCGTTGATGAAGGCGGTCACGAATGGGACGTCTTTCGTGCGGCCGACGACGCGGAGTTCGCCTTCGCGAATCGAGCCACATCCTTTGAGAAGCGGTTCGGCATAGCTGCTGATCACGGCCGCGACGGCTTTGTCTTTGGGCATTTTCAGCATCGCCGTGGCGGCTTCGCTGCATGCCCCGTAACGTTTTCGTACACCTTTGGTTTCCACACCGGCAGACGCGAGTGCGGCTTCGGCGGCGCCGGCTTTCTCTTCGGCTTCGGTGGGGCCAAAAAGAATCTCGTACCCGATGAGGGCATCGAGTTTCTGGGCCGTGTCTTCGGTTCGAACGACGATCAAGCCGTGCTGGGTTGTCCCGCCGCTCTTGCCGGTCAATTGGGCGACCGGCTTGAGTGGAATGGCGGTCGTCTTGCTGTCGGCGACCACCATGGAGTGTTTACCGACGACGATATCGGCCTTGCCGTCGGTTTCCTTAATGGCCTCAGCCAATGACTGATGCCAAATGATATCCACGTCGCGACCGAGCGACTTTTTCAGATACGCCGCCAAAGCCTCGTACTCGCGCTGCGCGTATCCTTGAACGCAATCGCAGGATAGCGGTTTGCTGAGTGGATCCATGACGACCAACTGCAACGAACGTTGATCGTCGGCTCGCGCGGAGGTTGCAATCGTCAGCAACACCCACGCGAGTAAGAGGTTAAGCGGTCGATTCTTCATTGGATCACCTGAGGCTCTTGATGCGTTTGAACATGAGTTGCTTGCCAAGCTTCTCGCAGTACTCCCAGCCATCCGAACCCAGTTCGTTCAAACGGGCTTCACCGTCCTCGCCGAGTTCTTTCGTCGAGAGCAACTTGTACTCGTACTTGGGTTTCAGCGTCAGCACAGTCGAGGAAGACTCCGGCATCCAAGTCCCGACGGGAACCGCTGTCGTGGCGGTGACCACTTTGCTTGCCGATGAGTTTTGGCACCCCTCGGTTCCACAGTCTTTTCCTTCACAAGACTCACCGCATGACTTTGCCTTTGCGACAACGCCGTTGCTAAGGTCATTGAGAGCGACTTCGACACCGTCGCTGGAGACTTCCATCGCTGCCACGGCAACGGCTTTCTTGTCCGCAGCACCGCCTGCCTTTTTGAGGGCGACTTCCATGCCGTTGCCGAAGTCGACATTCATGGTGTCGCCTTCGACATTCAGCGTTGCATCGACATAGGAGACTTGAGCTTCCGCGAGCGAGATGCGGAACGTGTTGTCCGAATCGCCCTTCTGCGGCGGAAGCAACTCGATCTTTGCGTCCTGCATGAATCCAGCGTACTGGCCCTTGTTGATCGCGGCGCTACCGTCCGCGTTGATGGTCCAACTGGTCATGGGATACATCGAGTCGTCGTCGCTGCTGCTCGAGCTGGAGAACAAGCCGAAGAACGAATTGGATCCTCCGCTGGCAGCCTTACCATCTTTGGACCAAGTTCCAGCGTATTGCTTCAGGAATTCGGTCTGTCGCGCCGCGATCATCTTCTCGGCTTCGGTGATCGGATGATCCTCGATACTTCCGAGCACGCAGATTTGGTTCTTATCCTGCGATTGCATGAAGTAAAGGTTGCTTTCGGGGTCGTATGCCATCGCACAGTGTTTGCAGCCACCGCCGATGCGTGCCTTTCCGACGTACGCGATCAAGTTGCCTTCGAGGTCGAAGTGCTTGATGTGGCCGATCGAAGACTCCGCAGCGAGGACGGTTCCGTCACCGAGTGCGAGGGTGTTCATCGGGTTGCAGCAACTGCCGAAACCGTTCTTGCTGGTTCGGTCTTGTCCGCCGAAGGCCGTCACCATTTCTCCGTCGAGATCATAGACCCCGACCTGGAAGGAGCTGTTCTCGCTGACGATCAGTTTTTCGTCGCAGCACTGGATGTCCATTTGTCCGCAGCAACCACGAAGATCGCTCATCACGACCTTCATGCTTTCGGGGTTCAGGTCTTGGTCGAGACGCCAGACCGAGTAGCCGCCGTTGCTGGGGTCGGTCGCACAAATAAAGACGTACTCCTTGGACGATGCGATCGAGGTCACCGACATGGCTTGCTGAACTTGCATCTCCATCATCGGATCAAGTTCAAACTCTTCTTCCTCTTCCTCGGCTTCTTCTTCGTCCAAGTCGCCGATCATTTTCTCCATCTGCTCGAGCTGTGTCTTCAGTGCGCTGAGCTGTGCGGTTTCGATTTTGGAGCGTTCGTCTTCTGGCTTTTCTTCGAGTTGCTCCACCATTTGACGAAGCGGTTCAAGACTCTCTTCGCTCATGTAGGATCGCATCAATCGCTGCTGAGCTTCGACGGTGCGCTTTGCAAACGTCTCGCGATCGCCGATGTGAGGTGAGTCGATTTCTTTCGCAACGCCTCCGTCATTGTCGAGCTTTGCGACTTTGCCGCTGCCGCCGACGAAGATGGTTCCGTCAGGAGTGACGGTCACGGCCGAAGGCGTCATGTTGAACGTCCACCGTGCCAGCTCGTTGCCCTCACCATCGAGGTGCAGAATGTAGCCTTCTTGTTTCTTCGGCTTGGCGTCGTTTCCAGGGATCATTGCGGGGTACATCGATTGACCGCCGACGGCCACCAAGAGCCGTCCCTTGGAGTCACTGATCAAACTGTGCAGTGTCGTCGGCTTGCCATCGACCTGGGCGTCGATCACGCGGATCTGCCGGTGGGTCGGTGAATCGATTTGGCTCGAAGCACGCTCTGCCGCGTCGACATTCCTGCCGCCGACCAAGACCATCGCGGCGAGCGCGAGCAGTCCGATTCGTTTCGTCACAGCAACGTTCATCAAGAATTCCTCTCGGGTTGGCAAACTCAACAGTCAAAAAATGAGTAGGCGTCCTGGCGACGCACGCATTCAATCAGAGCTAATCTAGCAGGCCGCCGCAAGTCAAATCCGTTCATCAGGAGGTCGGGTTTCAGATCCGGTAAGATGGTCGCATCCTCGATCAATGGAATGCCGATGCGATACCTCGTTTTTGTCATCCTGGCCCTGCCCAGCCTCTATTACCTGACGAGTTTTCTTCCGTATCTGATCAAGCTATCCGACTTCGTTCGGGGCCGGGTCGATGCGAGCCGTTACCTGGGGCAGTGGGAGTTTCTGTCAACCTTGGGGGCACTGCTCGTTCTAGGCGTGCTCGCCGGGATTCTTTCCACCGGTACCGACCGCACCTTTGACTATCGCGGCATCGACCTTTTTGTTCTCGGAAGTTGGCACGTCGTATTCGTCGCGAGCCCCCTTTTCTTGATGGGGCTTTTCCAAATTATTGTGTCGAGCGAGGGAATCAGCTTCACAGCCCTCGGCCGGTGTGCGTTTCACATGTTAATGCTCGTCGCTTGCTTCCATATCTGGAGTCTCTACTCGAGCATCCCGCTGACGACCGTCGTCTATCACACGCCGGAAATCGCCGCGGACCCTCAAGTGCTGGGAGATCATTCGGTCCCGGCCAAAGCACGGCCACTCTACGTCGTCATCCATGGATTGAGCGGACACAAAGCCATGGATCCGACCTGCGACCTGATCCGCCACTTTGATCCCGATTGCGAAATAATCAAGTTGAAGTATCTGAGGCACTCGCCGCTCGCATCGCGTTTGCTGCCAATGGGGACGTCCAACTGGGACGCCTTTCAATTGTCCCGCGAAATCGAACAAGCCGTCGACAGATATGATTCCAAAGGCAATTTCTCCGAAATTCATCTCGTCGGGCACAGCGCCGGCGCGGTTCTTATCCGCAAGGCATACCTGATCGGTAGCGGTGCATGCAGCGAAATCAATGTGAGCCTGCCTCCAGGCACCGAACCCAAAGTAAGTAATTGGACAAACAAGGTTCGCAAGGTCGTCTTGCTTGCGGGCTTAAACCGTGGTGTACAGATCAGCGGCACGCGTCCCGCAGACATGAGCGCGATCAAGCACTTCGCAATGTGGTGCGGCGTCTATGTTTCGGAGATGGCCGGAGTCGGCAAATTCGTGCGGGACCTCGAAACCGGCGCGCCGATGATCGCCAACTTGCGTTTGGACTCGATCGCGAAGCACGCCAAAGGCAATCCGCTCGCCGGGAAAGTCGAGATCATTCAAATCCTTGGTGACATCGACGACATCGTCAGCTTCGAAGACTCACACGACCTTGCGTCGGTCGACGAGCTGCCCAGCGCGACGTTCAAAACCTACAAAATGACGGGGACGGGGCACAACGAAATCGTTCGCTTGGCGATCCCACCCCGCGATGACGAATCTCAAGCGGTTGCGGACAACGAGCCTCGCGCCGAACTTCACCGTGGCCGGATCCTTCAGCAAGCACTCGGGCTGCCACGTTTGGGGAACGAAGCTCGCGTCGCAACGACTCTCAAGTCAGACGCAGAGATGGAACAATACGTCGTTCGTAGCGCACAGGCGTCCGACGTGACGGTCAGCCATGTCGTGATCGTGCTTCACGGCATTCGCGACTACGGTCGATGGTCCTCGACGTTCGTCGACGAACTGGCTGCACCGAATCGACAAGTCGAGAATCCTCGCTATGGCTATTTCGGACTCGGCTCGTTTCTGATCGGTTCGGCACGCGAGAAGTACGTGAAATGGCTCATGGACGAGATCACCGAACTGCGTGCACAGTACCCCAACGCCACCTTTGACTTTGTCGGGCACAGCAACGGCACGTATTTGTTTGCAAAAGCGATCAGCGACTACGAGTCACTTCGGGTTCGACACGTCGTCTTTGCGGGAAGCGTCGTCAATCACGGATACGATTGGGGAAAGCTGCTCCCCGAGAATCGCAACCAGGTCCAACACGTCGTCAACATCACAGCCGACAAGGATTGGGTCGTCGGACTCTTTCCGCGTGCTTTCGAGGTGCTCCACTATCGCCAGGCGTATTGGCAGCCGATCGGCGCGGCCGGCTACACGGGGTTCGCGGCAGCGGAAAAGCATCCCGACTTCGTGACGCAGTTTCAAATCCACGGCGAGCACTCCGCGTTCCACGATATTATTCCCCTGATCAGCAGCTATCTTTCGAATCCTCCCGGAGGCGGACGACTCGATAAAGAAGCCGAAAGAGCGCAAGCGGAAACGCTGCGGACGAGCGCCCGGCAACTCAAGCAAGTCGCGGAATCGCATTATCCGAAAGCCGACGCTTCGCCAGGACTCTGGGGCCTGCTCCAATACTGGTGCTTCTCACTCCTCGTGTTCCTGGCAATTATCGCGGGTGTGATCACGATCGGGATCTTCGTCGTCCAGCCTGCCCGGCAGTATGCGTTTCAGGTCGCCGTGCTCTACATCGGTGTCGTCATCTGGTTGCTGCAACGACTTTGATGGCGAATCAAAAACGCTCGTTGAGGTCGTTTCCGTTGAGCGGGCGAATGTCGGCGCTTAACTCGTGCCGGCGCATCAAGAACATCGCGTAGACGATTGTCACGAGCAATCCATAGGCTCCGCCGACAAGAAACGCTCCTGCGAAGAGTCCGAAACCGCGAACGAACGTGTCGTGAAGTGTTGTTCCTTCCAACGTGGCATCCACGATGAGATTGGCCCCGCACAACAACAGGCAACAGATCAGCGTGACCGGAAGCATCAACCCGAGGTTGCGATGAAACCGGCTCGGCGCAGACGCGTGCACGAAAAATCCCGCGACGATCGGCACCCAGACGGCGAGGCTGATGAATCCGGCGCCCAAGCCCGTTGCCCCGAAAACAAGGCAGCTGACTGCCGAAAGCATGGTCAGTACCAACAAGCTACGAAGAGAAAAACGCATGTTCGTATTCACCAGTGCAGGGCGTTCCGACGGTCCCCGCGCGCACCATCGTAGGACTCGTAGTACTTTATGAGACCGTGAATCCACATTGGCTCTCCACTTCGCGTCAATGCTCCCCTCTCTCGCTTTTCACTGAACACATCATGAAACGTCGCCCGTTCCTCAGCTCGTTGGGAGCCGCCTTGCTCGTCGGCCATCAGGCTTCGGCTGCAAAGAGCGTTCGCCGCGATCGTGTCTCGCTGCGCGATGCCCACAAAGGAACACTTGAGATCGACACGCGGTTGCTCGACAGTTACGGACCGCCGACTAGAGATCGCAGACAGTTCTATTTGGAAGCGCGGGCGTGTTTCGCCGAAAACGCCGACGCCGATTTTACGCACCCGCAGATTCTGGCGGCGGCCCAGCGGAACGGGATCGCTTTGATGGGTGGTCCGATGCTCGGTGATGTCTCGGAGCACGGCGTGACGATTTGGTTACGACCGGCGACCGAGCAAGACATCTCGCTCTCCGTTGAGGGCAAAACGATCCCGATCAAAGACACGGTGCCTGGCAAGGTCACGCAGCACCGAATCGATGGGTTGCAACCGAATCGCAGTTACTCGTATGCGATTTCGGTCGGCAAGACTCCCGTCGCTGAAGGCACGTTTCGAACCGCTCCCGAGAAAGACGCACGCGACGTCTTTCGCCTGGCATTCGGATCCTGCTGTCACAAGATTGGTGTGCATAACGCGAATCTGTTCGGCACGGTGGTCGATCGGCAGCCACACGCCATGATGTTGCTGGGTGACATCGCCGTGGACGATCGCAACAACGAAGTCAATATGCACCGAGCGGACTATCAATTGCGCGATACGTCCGTTGCGTGGCAGCATCTGGTCGGCCACGTTCCGGTCTTCGCGTCCTGGGATGATCACGACTATTTCGATAATGACCGCAGCGGCATCCCACGCCGTTACACCGCGGCGGATCGTGACGCAGTGCGGTCCGTCTGGCATGAGAATTGGAACAATCCACGAACGCCCGATTCAGCGGAAGGGATCTATTTTCGTTCGCGGCTAGGCCCTGTGGAAGTCATCATGTTGGACACGCGATCCTGCCGGGACAACACACGTCGCAATCAATACGGCTCGTACCTGGGTGACGCTCAACTCGAATGGTTAAAGCAATCACTGCAGTCGTCCACCGCACCCTTCAAAGTCATTAGCAGTGGGACGATGTGGAGCGACTACGTCAGCAAAGCCAAAGATTCGTGGGGTACGTGGGACAAGCAGGCTCGTGAAGAGATTTTCGCGCTGATCGAAAAGGAGCAGATCGGTGGCGTCTTGCTGGTGAGTGGTGATCGTCATGGGGCGCGCGGATTTCGAATTCCACGGCCGTCGGGCTTTTCGTTTCACGAGTTCGAACCGGCGACACTCGGAGGCGTCTCGGGGCCGAAAGGGCGAGTCGACGGATGCGACGATCAGCTATTCGGCTATGACGGTAGCGATGCGGATGGGGAAGATTTCATCGCGTTCGGCGAGTTCACTTTTGACACGCGGCAAAACGAACCCGTCGTCACGTTCCGATTGGTTGGACAGCACGGCGACATCCATGAAGAACATCATTTCACGCTCGCGCAATTGACCCCGCCGTCAGCCTGAGCGTGTGCTCGCATGGTTGAGGCGGTGCCGTGGGTGAGTGATCGCAGGCGGGCTAGCTGCTCAAACTGAGCGGTTTCCTAAAACCAAAGGGTGTTGCGGGAGGGGACGTCGCTCGATTGCCCTCCCCGGTTCTTTTGCGGGCGAACGCCGCAAAAGAACCGACCCTCCCATTCGTTTTGTCTT
>JBCBOT010000003.1:0-86631 GCA_039821165.1 Planctomycetota bacterium
GAGCGGGTAGATCACGAAGACGATCGCGGGCTTCTCGCGTTTGAGCACGCCGGGATCAAGCCCATCGGGTCGAAAGTGATCAGCAAACACGCTGTAACCGTCGAATAGATCTATCGCGTTCAGGGCGTTCCCAAGTCCGCCGGCGTGCTGCTCTACGGCGCCCGAGGCAATATCGAGCAAGCCGCCCGCTTCCTCTGCCAATAGTCCGTTTAGCGCTGTCGATTCAGACCCTTCGGCAAACCTCTTCTGCATTGCTTCCGGACCTTCGTTTAGCATCGACCGAATCATTGCGAGGGTCGGGGCCTTCTCGGCTGCAATACAGTAGAGGGCGAAGTAGATGAAAAGCCGGCGACCGGCCATTTTGAAGAAGCGATCCTTTTCGTCGTCTCTTGGGTTGCATGGGATAAGAAGTTCGGCCTTGCGTTTGAGGACGCTTCTGAACTGCCTCGGATCCTCGTCTTCGATGTTGAGGTCAGACCAATAGTTAAGTCCCGAATCGTGTACGGGGATCTCTTCGCCCGTTGCTTCGAGAAGCTGCGCCGCAATCCGTTCGGGCCATGGTGACAAGCAGTAAACATCGTTTTCCTTCCGCAACGCCTCTTGCGTCACCGAATAGATCTCAGCGGCAGGGTCAAAAACGATTGCTGAGTGTCCGAGCCCGCGACCCTCCGCCGTGGCGAGTAGAGTTGGCATGAACACCGAAGTCGACTTTTTGCCTTCAGGCGGTGAAGCAACTGTGATGGCATTCTTGCCGTCATACTTTAGGAGCCGCTTCTTGCCCGCTTGGTCCGAAATTGACCCGAGCACGATTCCATGCTCGCCAAGCAGCCCGGCGCTCTCAAATTGCTCAACAGTCGCCAATTCTGCGTTGGATTGTCGTGTCGCCGCTTCGCGATAGTCCTTGTATCGTGACATTGCCTTCACCAACTCCCGAACGCCATCCATGACTTTGAGCAGATGGAAAACACCAAAGCCATACGCCAGGACCACGGAGGCGGATGCCATATCACTCCCGCTTCTTGCGTATGGGAGCAGGTAGCTGACACCCCAGAAGCATGAGGAAACTAGTGCTGCACTAGCGACGGGAGGGGCATACCTGGCTGGCGGTTGCTGTGCTGGGCTCACGGACATCCTGGTTTCTCACCGAAACAGATCGATTGCGACCGCGGTCAAGAAACACCAAGCCTTGTGGGCGTACCCGACCCACTTTCCAGGGTCCGGATCGCGCAACCAAGCTAGCGCCGCAACGATTAGAACCGGAATCCCGATCTTGGGTTTCATCAGCGACTGAAGCGAAATTCCCAACAGCATCAGCAGCAAAATGATGAAGCAGAAAACGGCCGCGGTGGTGGCTATTGCCGAAACCGTACCACTGTGATCACCAAACTTGTCTGCATGTGCCAAGCGAGCGCTATAGACTGCGATCGCACCAATCACCGAAACACGAACAAATGGGCCAAGAACATCCTCGGACTGAAAACGAAGCGGCATCGGACTTCTCGAAAAGAATGGAATGAAGGACTCACAAGCCTGCACCCACCGACTGGTGGACGCAGTGCTGTTCAGCAATCTGACGAATGTGGTGAGGCCTACTCACCCACTCTGGCGTGTTGCGAACCAGGCATCGCAACATCGAGAACCGTTGTGACGAGAGTGTCAGGCGTTCTCGTCAAGAACGAATGCGATGGAGAGTAGCCGGTGAGGTTTCGAAAAAACTCCGCATCCTCTTCTACGGTTCCGTCGTAGAGCATGATGAGCCGGCGTGTCGTTCCCGGCTCACGAACCCACTTCGCAACCTGGCTTCCAAGGTGTGAAGCTTCCGCCGCCTTGTTCTCCACACCAGACACAACGTCCGTTGCTAGTAGAAGAAACTGTCTCTTCCCAACTCCGACTGAACCCAACTTCTGCATTGCTTGCGTCAGCATGTGGGCCGTCGGGCGGTCCCCAGCCGAGGCTTTCAATGCCCCAAGAAACTGCTCAAGCTGTCGGAGTGACTCTCCTCCATCCCGCTTTGTTGGTTGAATCTGAGTGACCGGGAAGACCTGCCTTTGCGAACTGTTGAACGCATAGACGCCAACTTCCAAGCTCTTCGAAATTTCGGGCAGTTCTTTCGCAATGCGGAGTAGAGTCGAGTTATTTGTGTTGATCGTATCTGCCATTGAGCCGGAGCTGTCGTAGACGACCAGAAGCGTAATGGCTTCCCCACGAAGACGTTCAGTATCTCCGCCAGCTTCTTCTACTCTACGTCGAAGGGAACCAATCGGTGCAATCGAGACCGAACTCTTAACCACTGGCACTCGCGTAGGAGCCGCTTGATCCTCTTCGAAAACCTCGAAGTCGATTTTCGGATCGACCATCGCTGCATCTTCGGTCCTTAACTCTGGAAGTGGTCCAAGCGAGGCCCCTTGAAACTTGAAGGCTAATTCGAGGCTTGGTGAGAAGCGGACCACCTCACCGTTCTGTGAGTCAAACTGGAGGCGATGAAAACTCAGGACCGCACGGCGGTGCAGCGCATTCACGCCAAAGTTTGCCTTGGGTAGCCACCAACTGATTTTGGTATTGCGTGGGAAATTCGTGCCGTGGAATTCGGTTCCGCGCATCCCAATGAACCCGTGGCTCGGCATCCGTTCTTCGAACGACAAATCTGTATCGTTGGTAATGCCAACGCATGGCGAGCCAAGTAAGATTACTCGGATGGGCCGGAGACTACTTGAGTCGACGTTCATCTCAATAGCCGACGGCACCTCATAGGGGTGTAGTTTTCCGGCTCCAGTGGACCGAAGTTTGAGCATTGATTTCGCGAACCTCGGGTAGTCTCGCACGAAAAAGCGATTGCGGATTCGGGCTCTTGCGTCACCTGGGGGAACCGTGATCTTGCCGACATGGCGAAACTCTGGCGCCGACATGATGCAGACTGAGCTCCCTGGGTGACCACTGAGAAGGAGATGATCCACGTGGGGCTTGAGTTCGGCACCGTCGACCGCGTCACTTGCAACGATAAAGTAGTCGACGGGTCCAAGTGAATCCGCGGTCGCACTCCCCGGCGCTGCGATCACCAAACCTACAGCCAGTAACACTCCGCCTAACGAACGCAGCTCATCTTGCAGCTGCCGCTTGCGGATCGTTTTCCGGGTCACTCCCAGACGGGATTTCAACTCAGCAAATTCCACGTCAACGCTCGGTTCGTGTTGCGTTTCAACAGATTCGACCACAGCAAGGCTATCGCTCAAGCCTGAATAGGCGTCTTCCAACTGAGCAATACGATCTTGAAACTCAGGGCGTTCTGTACCTGGAATCTCAATCACCAAATAGCGACCCAACGATTCAGCGAAACAAAAAAGGATTGCCGCCACAAACGCTAAGCCATTGACAGAGATTCCTGTGAAATACCACGGCAACACGACGGGATCGTGATCATTTCCCAATCCAAAAAGCGGAGCCTCGTCTAAACTTGGAGAGGGAGCCTCACTCACGTGTCCACCTGAATGATAGGTCAGGAGCAGATTTCCCGCGATGATGAGAGGGATAGCAAACACGAGGAGGAAAGTCTGATACGCCTTCCGGTGGCCGCTGCGGGCGAACGCAAGGAACTTCAGGCAAATGAAGAGGCCCATCACCGGACCGATTACCAGAGCCGCGATTACAGTTGTCGAGGGTTCTTGGATAGAGCCATCGTCGCGAAACGTTTCTCCGTAGGGGCTATCAAGTACGAGCTGGCGCATTTGAGCGAATTCGCCCCCGACAAGGGTCAGTCCAGCCAGTACACATGCGAATACTCCAACGCCAATGATGATAGGCATCCGGTCGCCGCGATGTATGCCACGAAGTCGGATATCTGGTGCTGCGTTGTCTGCAGCCCGCTGAACACGAAACATTCGCCGTTTGATAGCTTCAAGACGCCGTTTCAGAGTGATCCCCGTTGCCCGTGCGGCGTGGCGCGCCTGGGATAGATGAGGATCAGAGTTTCGGACAGACTCAATATGCTTCCGAAGAGTAGCGTCGTCCGCGGTAGCAAATTCGGTCAACATCTCACTCGACAATTCATGACCTGGCACGATTTGATCGAGCTGATCGATCGCGCACTCAGTCATTCGCGTCTGGTGTACATCTCCGATTTTTTCTTGTTGAAGTGAAACACCGTCACGAATAGAGGGCCCATCCTCGAAGTCATGACTGCTGTAGTTTGAACGCGGATTCATTTGTGTTCCCAATTAAAAGTGCTTTTTGCTGGGTCTAATAGTCTCCAACGACGGTCGATGATGTCGTTCGAGATATTCCGAGAGTGAGCTTGCATCGATTCGGATTTGTCCACGCAGGCTGTACACGCCGATTCTTCGAGCAGCAACTTCCCGGTAGACAAAGTCGGGAGACATGCCGATGGTGGCGGCGACTTCGGCCACCGTCATCAGATGCGTGCCTGGTTCTTCATGCTGTTCGGGCCGTGTCATTGGTGTGTTTCTCCTTCCGCGCGCACCGGTAGCGCACGACTTGATCTGGTCAGAAAAACCGAGTGAAGATGGTTCCGATCGCAGTATGCGCCGGGTCACTCGATCGCTTGGCTAGTCGCTGTGGGAAAGTTCAGCGAGAGTCTTCAGCCGCCTACGATTGCGCCAGTCCAGTGGACACAGGCAACACGTGCATGGCTCGTCTGCAAAGCGGCGAGCTTGATGCGCAACCCATGCAACGTTTTTTGAATTGACGGGTGGTCGATCTTTACACAGAGAAGGGCTTGCGGCGCGAGCGTGCGCAGGTAGGAAAGATGCATGATTCGCCTGACCCCGAATGTGAATAGGCGGAACCAGACACCGGGAGGATTATCAGTCCCAGTTTCTGGCATGACGTATTCGGCCTTCAACCGTTGGCCTACAAACAACTAAGCAACCGTGCCGCCGCTTCGGCTCCGCAAAGCTGATGCGGTTTTTCCCGGCCCCGATTGCCTGATGTTCAAAGAATAGCGACCTCACCGGACTACTTCAAGTATTGTCTGGTGAAAAATCGAGCTTGGGCCAGAATTTATTTGTGCCCATCGACTCGGGCTTTCTTCCGGGCGTGCGGAATTTCAAGCCATCCTCCCGCGCCGGGGTCAGGTTAACGGGTTTCTGGCGATACTTGACATGCCAAAAGTGCTTTCGCCAAGCCTGACTGAGATCCTTAATGGCGAGCAGTTGATCGTCGGTCAGTGGCTCGACGTTGTACGCAGGATCGTCGGCCTTCTCGCTAAAAAGAGCAGTGAGAGAGTCGGCATCGATGTCAGACGGCGACGCGATGCGGTCAGGGAAAAGCGCGTTAGCCAATGGGAAGATGTCTTCTTCGATCGCTCGCTCTTTTACCCGTTGATCGAATTCATCTTCTTTCAATCGATTTGCGGCGAATGTCTGCAACTTCCTCAGCTCGTCGCGCGTCAGTGACTTTACGCCCTCCGCCAGCATCTGCTTAACTGCCGTACCGAGTCCAGGGTTGTTGTTCTCGATGATTGGGAGTGCGGCAGGAGATTCAAAGCAAATGCTCAACACCATCCGCAAGCTTTCTTCGCTTAGGTCGTCGAGCACGGTTCTAATCCCGTCGCGACTCAAAAGCGACAATGCCGTTGATGCTTGGGCAACGTAGTCGATATCCTGCCCGTCTTCCGTGACGGTAACTCGGTCCATGTCTTCAGGATGCCATACAACGGACTCAGAGTCAAAATTCTCAGCAAAACCTAAGCTCCGGCGAAGAATTCTTGAAAAACTCGGACCAGATTGTAATGAATTGCCTAGCGCCGGAGTGATGGCCAATCGCGCGTCAGCGACTCGACGTTCTTCTTTAACCCTTTCTATCGCCACGGCTCCTTCTTTACTTGTTGGTTGTATCAAGAGTTCAAATACAACATCATCGAACTCGCGAATGCTCGATTTCGAGAACTTTGATTCTTCTAGTTTCTCAAGCTGTTGCAAAACGTCGTGAAAAACGCCCTGGAGCATGCCCTGCTCGTGAAGCTTCTCGAATTCGTGCTCGAGCACTTCGCCGTGATTTGACAGTAGAAGATGTAATTTTGGGGCCCCATCTTCTAGACATCTAGTCGCGCGCTTCAAGTCCGCGACGACAGCAGCAAATCTCCCACCGGTTTCACTCATGTCATCTAGCCTTTTGCAAACTGCCGTCGCCCAGCGAGTAGAATGCCGCCCAATATATGGGGGCCTCGAATGGCGGTTCTTGCAGGTCTTCCCACAGTTCACCAGCATAAAGCAAGTCTCCACGATCATCCGCTGCAAGTGTCGTGGATATGGCATTAAGCACATCCATCAGGTCTTCACCGGATCGGATAGCACGACCGAGCCGATCGCCATGTCCTCGTAGCCAGTTAATTGAATCGTTTAACGAATCAGCAACTGAGAGACCTTCTCGTAGAGAAGAATAAAAGTGATACATCACAAGCGTAGCTGGCAAGTTCAGAACCTTCCACAATGTGGAAACAACAACGCGAACATTTTTGGCAAGCAATGCTTGTGGGAATCCGATGTGGTCGTCCAATGGATTAGGCAGTACCATACCCGTCTCGCATCCATTAAGGACAAAGAGCCCACAATTCTGAAATTTGCACTCTTGCAGTATTTGCGCGACAGATAAGAGTGGCCGGTCTTCGCTACCTAAGACTGAGTCAATGGGACCTGTGGAGCTGAACCTTGCATGTCCGGCATAGTGGATCAAGCTTCGGTCTGAATAACTTCCAAAATCACGAATTTCATTTGCTCCGCGAATCTGTGAGTCTAGGCCCAGCGATGACATGACAACCTTACATTCGAGTTCAAAGCTATTGTCTCGGTGGCCTTGCCCAAAAAACATCGGATCGATTTCAGCCAGTGAGCTAGCACTTGATCTTGATGAACAGAACTCGCTGAAGCCGGCCGAATACGAAACTACATGCGTGTCAACTAGTCGCTTACCATCACCAACAGGCCAAGCATGAATCGGAATCGCATGCAACTGCCGGTTCAATACGAATACGACTCGTTCAACTGATGAAAGCAGTGTCATAACTGGAGCGAGTAGGTCTGCCGACAAGGTTGACAGCTGGGACTCTATTCGCTGATTCCAGTCCTTCCATCCTTTAGCATCTTCACTAAGGCCAAACTCTTTGTGCCCCCTTGACCATTGATCCCAAGCCGTTTTCCAATATGCGAAAGAGCATCTTTCGATACGGTGGAACTCTTCACGAGTCTTCGTTATGACGCAGATATAGGTGGCATCTTCCAGCAGTGAGAACTGAACGACCGCCTCGTTTGTGGCGATAGCAAGCCGGACATCTTCTAGCCGCACATTATTGGTCGCGATCGCACCAGTTGAGACCCTCCCACCGGAATCAAGAATTTCGCTTATACACGCCGCGAACTCATCTACAAGTGGATGTAGCTTAGGATCTGAATGCAAATCTTCATGTCGAGCCACAACCTCTGGGACCGCATCAAGGCCAAGCGTTGCTGTTTCCCTGGCGTGGTGCAGGCGCAGTCGCTCCTGCGCTTGCTCAAACCGGGCGAGTAACTCAGGTGAGACTCTCTCTGGGCTGGCGACTTCTTGAGCAGCTTCTCTAAGAATCCGCGATCTGACTGCGTCAGATGCGGACAAATACCGATCGGGCAATCCATTGCCGGACGGACACTCGGCCAAAATGCGTCCGTGACAGTACCGAATGACAAACTGATATAGCCGCAGCAACCTAAGCCTCACCGCGTTCTTGTTGCCTGGGCTTATTGAAAGAAGGTCCAGAGTCTTGGCTCTCGTCTCCAGCTCCCCCAGAAGTTCCGTTATTTGCTCGTGATCGGGGTCTTCGCGATCCGCAAGAAATTCACAACAGAACAGCATTGCGTCGAATCCGTCTATGTGGCCAGCAGTTTCCTTGCGGAAAATCCTGACAGACTCGAGAATGCAGCACTCGCAGTTGTCCAGTTCCCCAAGAGATTGGTGTGTGCGAGACTGATTAAGCAGGGCGACGGCTAATTGAAGTGGAGTTGACGATCTTGATTCCTCTAGGAACTGCACCTGCAACTGCAGCGCCGCCAACGAGCGATGAGTGTCTCCGCTGTGCTTAAAGACTAACGCAGTGGCGCCATGCACAAACGCGTTTACTTCATCCGTGTCTAACTCCGCGTGGCCAGACTGTGAGCTTGCAACTAACTGCTGCGCTGACTTCGCCAACTCAATCGCTTCGTTAAGTCGATCAGCATTCGCTCCCTCCTCATTCACCAGCATGACGGCGAGAGTAGCTCTGGAAATGGCAAGACCGGTCACTGACCGCCCCATACCTCGTGCATGCATCTGTTCCCAAATTGCAACTCCCTTCCTGTGATAGAATTCCCCCCGCTTTATCCACCCGAGTTTTTCACAGCAATACGCTAAACAGCCGTAGCCAACGACCATCGACTCCAGGAAACTACCTGGGAAGGCTTCGCACAGCTCCTCCTTAATCCGAACTGACTCACTGAGCAGCTTAAATCCAAGCTCGAATTTACCCACCTTGGAGTACGACACGCCTAAGTTGTGCGAAACCCTCGCGTGCAAGGCAGTGTCTTTGGTATGACCGGTAGTCGCGAAAGCTTTCGAAAGCTTTCGTGCCTCTTCTAGGACTGGAATCACCTCAGCGTCCTGGTCAAGGCGTTGGTGGCACGCTCCGAAACTCGACATCGAATTAACCAACTGACGACCGTATACCTGCGGATTTTTTGCGTAGAGTTCGCGTCTCAGCTGAACAGACTTTGCATGAAACGGCTTCGCCTCGGAGGTTCGTTCGAGCGTCTCAAGCAAATTGCCGTAGTTCAAATAGAACTTTGAAAGTTTTTCCGTCTTTCGGGCTGAGTTGACCTTCGTGCTTTCTGTAATATCGATCGCGTTCCTCATGCTAGCGAAGGCATCGTCCAGCTCCCCCAGATGCTCTTGGATTCGGGACTTGAGACTCGCAGTTTCTGCCATTTCGAAAGGGTCACTTGATCTTGTGGAGTCCTTGGACCAACCATGGCACTCTTCTGCAGCCAGGACGTGATTTAGAGCCAGTCGTAGTTCACCCTTCTGGAAGTAGCATTCTGCAAGGCTCCTACATAGCCTCAAATAATAACGCACGAGCTTTTCGTCGCTTTGGGAACTATGTGGTTCAGCGTTTGCATGCGCGCTCAACAGAACCTGTAGTGCCAGGTCCATTTCGCCTTTTGCGACTAAGACATTCGCCTTAGAACATACAGAATTTATGAGAAGACCAAGCATAGCGAGATCTCGAGACTTTACCCAAAGCTTCTCCCGCTTGGATATCGCTCTATCGAACCATTCAAGTGATTGGTCACGTCGGTGTAGGACTTGCAAGGCATCTGCAAGTGCATGGTAGGCGGACGATAATTCCAGCACGTCGTGGTCGCTCGCACTACGTGCAGCTTGTTCACGTAGATGCACACACTGCATCAAGCAATCAACTGCATGAACTTTGTCGTTTGCGTTGTGGGACTCAAAATAAAGCAATGACGCCTCGACTCGTGACGCTTCGAGTCGGTCAGTCGCGCAAAGGTCGTTGATGAGAAGGCGTGCGTGCGATAGCTGGTCTTCCGAATTATGCTCATCGGAGCCGCCGCGAGTTTTCTCAGCATAGCGGTCTAGGGCTACGGCGCTCATTAAAGGTCGGTCACCTGTCGTTTCAGCTAAGTCAAAAAGCATATCGTGCGTGTTTTCGATTTCACCAGATTGGTGAGATCCCCCCGGGCCTCTTCGGATCGCCGGCCCCATGCTTGTCGAACCTTGCACAAATAAAAGTGAGGCGCGCTGAATGTCCGTGAGGGATGTCCAAAACGGCTCATGCAGTAGCAACCTCTTTCCATCGTCCCATTTGCTCTGGTGCGGGTGGCTATTTCTTTGGAAATATTCCACCAGGGATGTCCCCAAAAGCCTTTCGAGCTTTTCATCGTTGCTGATCGCGTCCAAGATGTTCGTGTCGTTGACGTGGAAGTAGCTATAAAAGACCGATCGCCGCATCAATTTTGCCCAGTCGCCCTGATCGACCGCGTTGGCAATCCACGCTCTGGATTCGTATTTTTCTTCCATTGCTTTTTCGGTGCTGTTCGACAGGAGTCGCTAGGCGATTAGATGTCGGTCATGTTTTCTTTGTGAGAGCAAGGTGCAGTTCTCTTCCTTACTGCCGCGATGGCTTGTTGGTGAAGATGAGCTGAGTTCTTTCTCAGATGCGAGTACGTCCTTGCGACCATTGTCGTGTCCCGGTGCCCCATCAGCTCCGCGACAACGGTTGAGTCGACCCCATTCTCCAAAGCAGTCGTTGCGTAGGTGTGCCTTGCTCCGTAGGCCATCACGGGGAGTTCATACCCGAGATCGCTCGACGCTTTCACCCGTATGCGTTTCATGCGGCAAACGATAGCGTCTTTGGTCCACGCATTGCCTTTCGTGTTACGGAAAAGCTGCCCCTTTGAATTCTGTTCCGCCAAGCTCCCTAAAATGGCTTTGGCCTCATCGACAAGAAATACGACGCGACGTTCCAGCTGGCCCTTCGAGTTCTTGATCTCGTAAACAATGCGATCTCCGTGCACGTGACGAGCTTCCAAATCGCGCGCCTCTTTAGGGCGGCATCCAGTAAGCGACAGGAACTTGAGAAATGGAACCAATGGACCGGTCGCGTGCCTCATGATTGTGTCCCATTCCTTCTGGCTGTAACAGACATCGCGTCGCTCCCGTTTTGGCCGCTTCAAGGTCGCGATCGGATTGAGTTCGATGTGGCCCCGCTCAACAGCCCAATTGAGCATCCGGATAACGGCCCCAGCTGCATCGCTTTGCGTGGTGCTGCTGATCTTTTTTCCGCGTGCTTTTTCACCGGCCTTCTGAGCCGCGGAGATCTCAGCTTTGGTTGGCTCTTTTCGGAGCTGTTCGTACCAGTCGCAGACGTGGAACGGCTTCAGTTCTCCGGCTTTCATCCGTTTGCCGATTGATTCGATAAAAGAACGCAGGTGGTGGCGCAGTTGGTAGTACGTTCCCGGTGACCGGTTGGCCTCAACCCAATCCAGGTAGAGCTGGCAGAGGTTGTAGAGGGTGACGCACTGAGCCGCCGCATCCATCGGCCGCGCCATCAACTCGTGGAACTTCTTATCGGCTGCCGCTTTGTCTTTCCCGAGTGGGATCCGTTTGCCGTCGATGGTGCAGTAATACGTTCCGGTTTGCTTGCGGCACCAGACTTTTGGTGGTCGGCCCATTGGATCCCCCAACGTTTAGTGACGAGTAAAGTGACATGACTTTACTCATTGTTGGGTCGGACCGCGATTGAGTCCAGCTTTTAGCAGTCGGGGCGACTAGATTCGAACTAGCGACCTCTACGTCCCGAACGTAGCGCTCTACCAGGCTGAGCCACGCCCCGATTCATGGGGTGGCGACTGCGTTGTATCGCCACGTAGACCCGCAAGAGTAGTGGTTTGGTTTTTTGGTTGCAAGGGCGGCGGCTTAGCTAGATGCGACGCGGGAATTGGAGCAGGGACCGAGCTTCGAATCGCCGTTCCAAAGCGGTGTCGATTGCGATCACGAGTACTGGCAAAGCCTGAGCATGAGTGCCGGGAAAGCCTGGGCAGGAGCATGGGGAAAGACTTCGCACGAGTGCACGCGAAGCCTGAGCGCGAGAGCATGGAAAGCTTGGTCACGAGCGAGCGGGAAAGCTGAGGCTGAGTGCGGGTCAAGCGTCGGTACGGGTAAAGTGTCGGTACGGGGGCTGGCGAATCATGGGACGGCGATTGGCCGTCAGCGATGGCTGACTTTGAGCCGGAGCAGCAGGGGCGGTGTTGCAAATCGTTGACCTCGGCTGGAAACAGCGTTGACGACGATCTCGAGGCAACGATGAAACCCCTCAGCACGATGTAAGTGGCGGTGGTTTTAGGCGGGTGTTACGCCGACACGCCAGCAGATGTCAGAAGCTCACAATCCGCTCGATTGCTTCCCTCGCTCCGAGTGGAATCGAGATCGTGCCAGGGTGGCCGTCCGATTCTCGTGGGTTGACGCGGATCAGGGTATCCGAGTGGGCTTCGCATTCCATGCGCACACTTGGGATCGCCGTGCCCGCGCCGAACTCCAACGCCGTGATCGGAACCGTGCTGGCGGTCAACCAGGATTGAAACCGCTTTTCCTGCTCCGTCGATCGCGACGCGTTCCAACCGAAGTCGCCGAACATGAGAATGTTGGGTCGCGCGAGCAACTCACACTTGGGACAAGACGGCAACGTCCCCCCGGCTCGGAATGATTCATCGACTTCGATCTCGCAATCATTTTCCCAAATCTCATTCTCACAATCGACGATGCACTGCAAGTGATGGATCGAGCCGTGGCATTCGACCATCCGCTCGATTGGATAACCGGCTCGTTGGAAATGGCCATCGACGTTGCTGGTGAAAACGAAAAAGTCTTTGCGTTGCGAACGCAAGAATTGGAGCAGCCGCGTGAACCCCGCGTGCGGCTGTGTCTCGCGGTAGAGGTTCAGTCGATGACCGTAGAAGCCCCACGCGCGCGGACTGTCCACGTCGAACCAGCGCGGGTTGGCCAGGTCTTGGAACGAGAGGCCACTCTCTTTGAATGGCGGGTAAGCCTTCCAAAATCCTTCGTTGCCTCGAAAGTCCGGCAAGCCCGAGTCGACGCCCATCCCGGCACCGGCGCCGATCAAAATCCGGTCCGCTGTTTGCAATGCCGTGCGGGTTTGTTCGATGACGGATTGCATCTGCGATGGCCGATTATGAAACGTTCGGTAAGGACCGACGGCTAGCGGTTTGTCGTTGACGTGTTGTGTTTGGGCGCCGCTCTAGCGCGTTGTCGCTGACAAGTGTTGTCGTGGGTCGACGACTCCAGTGGCTCGTCGCTGACAAGTGTTGTCGCGGGGCGACGGCTCTAGTGGCTCGGCGCTGACAAGTGTTGTCGTGGGGCCGACGGCTAGCGCCTTGTCGCTCACTCGTTGATTTTGGGCCGACCGTTATCGCGTTGTCGCTGACAGGTGTTGTTGTGGGGCGATGGTTAGCGCGTTGTCGCTTTCGCGTGTTTGGGTTGAGCCGTTGGGCTTCACTCGCCGATGCGGAAGAGCTTTGTGCCGGTGCGAATGATGAAGCCGTCGGGGATCGCGGCGACGCCGTATTGAATCTCGCCGTTGAAGCCGCCGGGGCCGCCATCGCCTTCGGGTTTCCAGAGCTTGTTTGTGGCGACGATATTCTCGGTCGGACCGATTTCGAGCACCGTGGTCTCACCGCCTCGACCGAAGAAGTAAACGTGCTTGCCGATGCCGATCGGTGTGGCCCAGTTACTGTCGGCCAGCCGCGCGGTGAACTTGGCTTCGCCGGTTTGCAGGTCGAGGCAGTAAACGACGCCGGCACGGTTGGCGTAGTACGCGTGTCCGCTGTGTGCGACCGGCGAACCGAAGGAGCTGTTCGCTTTTTCGTTTCGCCAGACTTGAGTCAGCGAAAACTTTCCATCGACGGCATTGATTTCGTAAAGGCCGTTGGAACGCCGAGACCCCTCGGAAGACTCGCCGTTTCGGCCCGGCGACGCACCGATCAAAAACTGGGAGTCGCCGACCACAATCGGTGTCGCGACGGTGTTGCCGCCGACCTCATCGAAACTCCACAGTTGCTCGCCGGAATCGACGGCGTAGCCGTCAATGGTGCCGGTCGCGGAGACGACCAATTGCGGTTTGCCATCGACCGGAACAATCATCGGTGACGACCACGCGGTGCGACTTTCACGATCGGTTTTCCAAATCGTTTCTCCCGTCACCTTGTCGAGGGCGAGCACGTACGCGGGGCCTTCGTTGTCGGCGAGCACAAAGATTCGATCCTCGGTTTGGGCGAGCGAGCCGCCGAGGCCGAAGCGACCTTCGTACTTGCCGTAGTCTTTCAAGAGATCGCGTGACCATCGCACCTGGCCTTCGGGATCGAATGCGATCAGGTTGCCGCTTTCGAAGAAGGCATAGACGCCGCCGGCATCGGCGACGGGGGTGGGGGCCGCGCGGCTCGTGTAAACGTCGTTCTTGACTTGCAGGCTGCTCTCCGAAACATGCTGCCAACGCTGTTGGCCGCTACCAAGATCGAAGCAGCTGACCAAGTTCCGCTCCTTCATCGGACCATCGATGGCGGTCACGTAGACGTGGTCGCCGATCACGATGGGACTGGATTGGCCATGCCCGACGAGCGGGACTTGCCAGCGGACGCCTTTGGTCGCGGACCACGTCGTCGGGGGTGAAAAGGAGACGGCATCGGACCGGGAAGCGCCACCCAGGAACGCGGGCCAATCGGCGGCGGCAACGGTGGCGAAGCAGAGTGGCAGTAGGAGAGCGAACTTGGTTTTCATCGACGTGTGCCGTTGGGTGGAGTTTTGCTAGCCAGGATGGTAGCGATGGGAGGGGGGAGAGGCGAGGAGTGAGTGGCGAGGAGCGAGTGGTGAGTGGCGAGTGGCGAGTGGCGAGTGGCGAGGAGCGAGTGGTGAGTGGTGAGTGGTGAGTGGTGAGTGGTGAGTGGTGAGTGGCGAGTGGCGAGTGGTGAGTGAGGCAGTGGGCATAAAAAAACGCGATGTGGCCGCTTCCACATCGCGTTTCGATTGGTCTCATCCTGGTGCCGGGATCACCAGTTGCGGTCGCCTCCACGGCCACCACCACCGCCGCCACCTCGGTAGCCGCCGCCGCCTCCACCGCCGCGGGGAGCACGCTCTTGCGCTTCGTTCACTCGAAGCGGACGACCTTCGAAGTCGTGGCCGTCCAAGTTCTCAATGGCTTCCTTCGCCGCATCGTCTCCCATCGTGACGAAGCCGAATCCTCGGCTGCGTCCCGTTTCGCGATCGGTCAAAACGATCGCATCATCCACCCGGCCGTATTGGCTGAAAAGTTCTTCCAGCTTTTCCGTTGTCACGGCCCAAGCCAGGTTTCCCACATACATCTTCATCGCTTCAAGAGCTCCACAGTATCAGAAGGCCTCAACACTCGGAGCTTTAAAGACGTCGGTCGTACGTCCATATCTGTCTGAGAGGAATCGGTCTTCGGTTCGAGGATGACGAACGTCGCCACCCTGCCAAAGGGCAGTGTAACACTATCCCCTCAACAGCGGCGAAGAAATCTCGCGGGGTTTTGATGTGGATTTGATGTATTTGCTTTCGACGCCCACTTCGGCTCGCTCACAAGGCATCGGTTGACAGTCGAGTTCATCGCCGGTAACCTCCGAAATGTAGCACAGGCTACATTTTAGCGTTCGCCAGGTGAGACTATGTGTCGTTTTTCCAGACCCGTGTGCGGGTGGTTTGCCTCGTTTTTCCTCGTGTTTGTCGCGGTCGGCTGCAACGGCTCGTCATCGCGGACGAGTTCCGAGGGCGGTTCGTCGCTGAGGGTCGTCGCGACGGTCGGTATGGTTGGGGATCTCGTTCGGGAGATCGGTGGCGAGCACGTCGAGGTGACTCAGATTTGCGGGACAGGTGTTGATCCGCACACGTACCAGCCCATCCGCGACGATGTCTTGGCGATCATGGAAGCCGATGTGGTCTTCTACTGCGGATTGAAGCTCGAAGGCAAAATGGACGACGTTCTCGGCAAGGTTTCGGGGGAGAAGCCGACCATTGCGGTGGCCGAGTCCATTGACGCTTCGTTGCTGCTGACGCCCGAAGACGCTGCGGGGCACAGTGATCCGCATCTCTGGAATGACGTCTCTCTCTGGAGCCGTTGCGTCGACGTGGTCACGGAGGAACTTGCCAAGGCGCGGCCCGACCACGCCGAAACCTTTCGCGCGAAGGCTGCCGAATATCGAGCCAAGCTGGACGCGTTGCACCAGTGGGGTGTCGAAGCCATGGCCACGATTCCCGAGCCGAGTCGACTTCTCGTCACCTCTCACGATGCGTTCAACTATTTTGGGCGTGCATACGGCTTGGAGGTCATGGGCGTCCAAGGGATCTCCACGGAGTCGGAGGCCGGACTGCGTCGGATCAACGAGTTGGTCGACACATTGATCGATCGTGATGTGAAAGCCGTGTTTGTGGAAAGCAGCGTGCCTCGAAAGAACATCGAGGCATTGGTCGAGGGCGCCGCCAGTCGGGGGCACGCGGTCATCATTGGGGGAGAACTCTTCAGCGATGCGATGGGCGCGGCGGGAACGTACGAGGGCACGTACTTCGGAATGTTGGATCACAACCTGACGACGGCCGCGCGCGGGCTTGGCGGAGACGTCGAGGCGGTCGGCTATCAAGGGAAGCTTTCGGAGGTCGCCGGCGCGGCGCATTGAAATGTCATCTGAACGAGCCGCGGCAATGACGTTGCCTTCGGCAGCCCAGGAGGGTGCGGGCAAAGAGATACCGCTTTCGGTCTATGACCTCACGGTGGCCTATCACCGCAAGCCGGTGATTTGGGACGTCGGGTTTGACTTGCCGGCGGGGCATTTGATCGGCGTCGTCGGTCCCAACGGCGCCGGCAAGAGCACGCTGTTGAAAGCCGCGATGGATTTGATCCCGAAAGCATCGGGGCGTGTTCGGATCTTTGGCGAACCGTATCGCAAGAACCGCCATCGTGTCGGATATGTTCCACAGCGTGAGAGCGTCGATTGGCAATTCCCGGTGAGCGCGCTCGATGTCGTTGCGATGGGGCTCTACGACGAAATCGGATGGTGTCGTCCGGTTCGAAAGCGTCACCGTGATCGCGCCTTGGCGGCCTTGGAGCGAGTGGGGATCGCGGAGTTGGCGGGGCGACAGATCAGTCAGCTTTCGGGCGGTCAGCAACAGCGGACGTTTTTAGCGCGTGCCTTGGTGCAAGACGCAGACTTGTACTTGATGGACGAACCATTCGCTGCGGTCGATGCGGCGACGGAATTGGCGATCGTCGATATTTTGCGAGAGCTGAAGGATCGCGGCAAAACGGCCGTCGTGATCCACCACGACTTGCAAACGGTACCGGAGTACTTTGATCATGTGGTGCTGTTGAACATGCGCGTGGTCGCTCATGGTCCGGTCGAATCGACGTTCACGCCCGAGAACTTGCAGAAGACTTACGGCGGTCGGCTGACGTTGTTGGATGAAGTGAACGAAGCGATGCGGCGTCGAGAGAGTGCGCTGTGATGCTACTATCGCGAATCGCGAAACGGTTTGCGGCGGCGTTGTGGCTGTGGCGTCGTTGTGTTCCGTGCTCATCGTCTGTCACGTTGAAACGCATTTCGATTTCGTTTTGCCTTGTGTTGTTGGTCGTTGGCTTCGCCGAACAGGCGGCGGCACGGGAGTCGGGTGATGGACTCTCGTCGATGCCGCATTGGCAACGCGTGGTGCTGCTCCGTGACTACAACACGCGGGTGGTGTTGTTCGGTGTGGGCGCGCTGGGGGCCGCTTCGGGATTGGTCGGCAGTTTCATGTTGCTGCGCAAGCGTGCGTTAATGGGCGATGCGTTGAGTCATGCCAGTCTGCCTGGGATCGGGCTGGCGTTTCTGATCGCGGGGGCCCTGGGATACGAGGCCAAGTCGCAGGCGGTCTTGTTGCTCGGTGCGACAGTGAGCGGCGTGATCGGCGTGGCCGTAATTTTGGTGATCCGGCATCAAACGCGTCTGAAGGAAGACGGCGCGATGGGCATCGTCTTGAGTGTCTTCTTTGGAGCGGGGGTGGCGTTGTTGGCGATCGCCGAACGGTCGGCGGGCAGCGCAACGGGTCTCGAGAGTTTCATCTATGGCAAAACGGCGTCGATGCGCGCCGCGGATGCACAGCTGATTGCGACCGCATCGATTGTCTGTCTCGTCGGTTGTTCGCTGCTTTACAAGGAACTGAAGTTGCTCTGCTTCGACGAAGGCTTTGCAGGGTCCAACGGGTTTCCGGTCGTCACGCTCGACATCGCGTTGATGTTCATGGTGGTGTTGGTGACGATCGTCGGTTTGGAAGCCGTCGGGCTGGTGCTGATGATCGCGCTGCTGGTGATTCCGGCAGCGGCAGCACTTTTTTGGACGGAGTCGATGTGGCGAATGATGCTTTGGAGTGCGTCGCTGGGGTTTGTGGGGAGCGTGACGGGTGGTTTGACGAGTGCGTTGTTGCCGCGTTTACCGTCGGGGGCGACGATCGTCTTGGTTTGCTCGCTGTTCTTCTTTATCAGCATGTTGTTTGGCCGACGCCGTGGCGTTGTGGTGCGTTTTCTGCGGCGGCTTCGTCTGAATCGACGAGTGGACCGCCAGCACTTGCTCCGGGCGATGTACGAGCAGATCGAGGATGCTGCCGAGGGGGCGGTCGTGCCGGGGCCCGAGCCGAGCACGTCGGGACTGAATCGCAAGTTACCAGTGTCGACTGCGGTGTTGCTGTCGATGCGGAGTTGGTCGCGCGGGCGTTTGCTGAGAGCGATCGAGCGGGCGGAAGATGATGAGCTGCTCAGGCGAAGGACAGACGGAGGTCCGGACAACCGCGTCGAGGCTTGTGTGTTGACGCAGAAGGGTTTCGCCGAAGCGGCGCGATTGACCCGGCAGCATCGACTCTGGGAAATGTACTTGATCGCGTATGCGGAAGTCGCGACGGCGAATGTGGATCGCGACGCGGATCACATCGAGCATGTATTGGCTCCGGAAGTCATCGATCAGTTGGAGGAATTGCTCGATCAACAAGGCATGATGATTCCCGTTCCCGCGAGTCCGCATGAGGTGGGTTCGGTGTCGGGCGATTCCTCGGTGTCGCTGGTGCGAGGGGTGACATGATGTTCGATGTCATTCCCGGTTTGTCTTGGAGTTGGGCGCTCGATGGATGGATCGTCGTCGTCGGGGCGTTGGCGGCGATTGCCGCATCGTTGCTGGGGAGTTTCTTGGTGCTCCGCAAGATGAGCATGTTGGGAGACGCCGTGACTCATGCGGTGTTACCCGGGATCGCCGTGGCGTTCTTCATCACGGAGAGTCGGAGTAGTTTGCCGATGTTTCTCGGCGCGATCTTTGTCGGGATCCTGACGACACTGTTTACCGAGTGGATTCGCGGATTCGGTGGGGTCGACGAGGGCGCTTCGATGGGTGTTGTTTTCACCTCGTTGTTTGCACTTGGTTTGTTGATCATGGAGCAGACCGCGCATGCGGTCGATCTCGATGCGGACTGTGTTCTGTTCGGCGCGATCGAGTTGACGCCGTTGGAGCGGGTTTCGGTCCTTGGCTGGCGTGTCCCGCGTGCGGCGGCGGTGTTGGCCGTGGTCGTCGTCCTCAATGCCGCGTTTGTCTTCTTCTTCTTCAAGGAGTTGATGCTGACGTCGTTTGACCCGGCGCTAGCGACGTCGATGGGCTTCTCTTCGCGGATCGTGCACTACGCGTTGATGGTGCTGGTGTCGGTGACGGCGGTGGCGTGCTTTGAGAGCGTGGGCAGCATTTTGGTGGTTGCGATGTTTGTGGTTCCGGCGGCCTCCGCGTATATGTTGACCGACCGACTGGGTTGGATGATCGGGATTGCGGTGATTCTCGCCGCGTCGTCTTCTTTGGCCGGCCACTTGATGGCGCTCGGCATTCCTCCGCTGCTCGGATATCCGGGGACGACCACGGCCGGCATGATCGCGGTGGCTTCGGGCGTCTTCTTCCTCGCCGCGGCGTTGTTTGGGCCCCGCTATGGGTTGGTGGTTCGCTGGGCGCGTCGGCGGGTGCTCGCGATGCGGATTCTCTGTGACGATGTTGTGGCGGTGCTCTTTCGGTGGGAGGAGACCGATGAAAGGAGCGAGGTGAGCGAATCAGCGTTGGCGGAACGGCTCTTCGTGTCACGTTTTTGGCTGCGAGCCGCACTCGCCTTGTTGCGTCGTCGAGAAGATGTCGCGCGTGACGGAGGTGTCGCGGTGCGGCTGACGAGCCAGGGTCGGGAACGAGCGAAGCGGTTGGTTCGATCGCACCGATTGTGGGAGCAGTACTTGGTCGACCAGGCCGGCAGTGGTGCCGAGCGGATTCATGGCAAGGCCGAACGTTACGAGCACTTTACGGACCGGAATCTGCGGGACGCGCTCGCCAATCAGACGGATCGTCCGGAATTGGACCCGCACGGCAGGCCGATTCCTGAAGAGGGATGACGAATACGGGGGTTGTCCGGACGCACCCTCAAATCTTGTCCTAAGTTCACGACATGCGGCGTTACCGGCTTCACGCGCCGCGTTTCGTCACGGAGACACCGTGGCACCGTATCGGAACTTCGGAACTGTATTATGGCTAGCATCCCATCAAAACGAACCCGCACGCTCGTTGATAGCGAGGTGCAGGGCGGCCTGCTACGACGCGTCGCTTTCCACTGGGTTCTGTTCTTCATCTGCAACACACTGGCGTTGGTCGTTTGGATTCGTTTGTTCGAGCAACCCGACGCTGCCTGGTCGGAGTCGTTTGCCGACACGGTTCGGCGTTTTCTACCCTTCTTCGTGATCACCGCGGCGCTGATCCCCGCGTTTGTTTGGGACACGTTGAAGATGAGCAATCGATTCGCCGGCCCGATTCGTCGTCTTCGCGATACGCTGACCGACATGAAAGAAGGTCGATCGGTTCCGCCGTTGAAGTTCCGTGAGAACGACTTCTGGCAAGAGATCGCCAGCAACTTCAACGACGTGGTCGGATTACGAGCCAATGCGGACGAACAGTCGCCTAGCGAAGCCCAGACGGCGGCCTCAAAGGAAGCGGCTGAGTGATGACAAGACATCGTTTGCACGGCAAGCGCCGTCGCGGTGCTGCGGTCGTCGAATTCGCGGTTTGTGCGCCGATCATCGTGCTATTGGTCTTCGGATCGATCGAGGCTTCAAGTTTTATTTTCTTGAAACAATCACTGCACGTGTCTTGTTATGAGGCGATTCGTGAAGCATCGCGGTCGCAGGGTTCCGATGCGACGGCACGATCGATCGCGGAGAGCATTCTCGACAGTCGCGGCGTGAATGACTACGTGATCAGCTTTCCCAATGGCGAGTCGGCGGACATTTTGCGTGGCGAGGAGATTGTCTGCGAGGTGACGGCTCCGACGGCAACCAACAGTCCACTCGGCGGGCAATTCGTTGCCAACCGAGATCTCACTGCACGTGTCCTGATGGTGAAGGAGTAAGCTTTGAACGCTCAACCTATGCTTCGCGGCGGACGCCAAATTCCGGCTCGTCGTCGACGAGGTGCGATGCTCGTTTTGATCGTTGTGTTGCTGATTGGATTCATGGTGACCGTCGCTTTCTCCGTCGACATCGCACACATGCATTTGGCGCGAGCCGAACTCCAATCGGCAACGGATGCCGCGTCCAAAGCCGCCGCGTTGCGACTCTCGCAGACTTTTGATGAGAACGATGCAATTGCGAGCGGTCAGGCCATCGCACTCCAGAACACAGTCAACGGTGAGCCCCTTCAAATGCGGGCAAGCGATTTCCAGTTCGGGCGTAGTGAGCCTGACAATACGGGACGTTTCGTCTTCACGCCCGGTGCAACTCCGACGAACACCGTCCGAGCAACGGGGAGTCGTGCGTCGGGCTCCGCCTCGGGACCCGTTCCTTTGTTCTTTGGAAATGTGTTGGGCTTCAGCACATTCGAACCGGAGGTTGTTACCGCAGCAACCTATACCGAGCGCGACATCGTCATCGTGGTGGACCGTAGTGGTTCGATGTTTGGGCAGAAGTTCGCCGATCTTTCGTCCGCAATCACGGTATTCACCCAGACGTTGGACGGCACGCCGGTTGAGGAGGAAGTTGGACTTTCCTCTTACAGCAATCTCGCGACGGAAGACGTCGAACTCACATCGGGGTATCAGGCGATCAACGATGCGATGGCTGCAATGCCTGTCAGTGGAACGACAAACATTGGAGGCGGGATGTTCGCGGCGGACAACATCATGCAACGTGGTCGCGATCCGGAGTTCGTCGAACGAACGATCATTGTCATGACCGATGGCGTGCACAACACGGGTACCGACCCGGTCACCGCAGCCAACCAGCTCGCTGGAGACAACGTCAAAATTCACGCGATCACATTCGGTGCCGGCGCCGATCAGAACCGAATGCGCACTGTCGCGCAGATCGGTGGTGGGATCCACATTCATGCCCCGACGGGCCAAGCGTTGATCGACGCGTTTCGTGAAATCGCATTGACCTTCGACACGGTGATGACGGAATAATGACAATGGAAAAGCAACAACGCCAAGGTGCGGTCACCGTCGAGTTTGCGTTGACGGCCGGAATCGCTTTCGCCACGTTCTTTGCAGCGTTCGAATTTTGTCGCGTTGCGATGATTCGGCACACGACGGACAACGCGGTCTATGAAGCGTGCCGCGTCGGAATTGTCCCGGGGGCGACCCGGGCAGACGTGGAAGCGCGGGCGCAGACCGTGCTTGGGACGATCGGTCTCGGCTCGACCTCGATCACGATCACTCCAGCGGTGATTGACGCAGATACGACGGACATCACCGTGAGTATTGATGTTCCGATTGATGGGAATTCGTTTGTTCCGCCACAGTTTACCGGCGGGAACACGATCTCGCGGACACTCACCATGCAGCGTGAGCGAGTCGGAAGCTAGTGCTAGTTTGCGGGTTGACGCCCCGGAGGGCTTGCGCCCGCTAGAGTTGACGCACCGGACGGCTTGCGTCCTACCGCTAAAACTGTGAGTGGACTAGCCAGGCACTCTGGGGCGGGCACCGGCGAACGTGAGAAGTTCGGCAAGATCGACTATACTGTCGGATCTTCAGCCTCTTCTCTTCTCTCGGATGCGGAAGTGCCATGGGAATTCGGTTCTCCTGTCACGGCTGTGGCAAGCCGCTGAATATCAAAACGGAACTCGCCGGACGACGTGGTGTTTGTCCGGATTGTCAGATCCGATTCCGCATTCCATTGAAGGATGCGGAGTATTCAACTCCGATCGAATCCGGCTCGCAGTCGGCGTCGGTGTCTACTGAGTCCGCCGTCGGTTCAGCGGTGGCAGCGGTGTTGCCCGAGGTCGCGACGGGCTCCGCGGCGGTTGCTGAGCCGCAGGCGGGAGAGTTTGTTTCGGAAAGTGCCGACCTGGCTCAACCGAGTCCGGTGCCAACCTCCACGACACCAACGGCTGCACAACCGAGTCCGAGTGTGGCATCGACGACGGGATCGATCATCGACGCCCTCGCGAGTGATTCCGACGCAACCTGGTATGTTCGCCCGCCGAGCGGCGGGCAGTATGGGCCGGCGACGGGCGAGGTACTCAAGTCCTGGATCGAGGAAGGCCGGGTCGCTCGCAATGCGCTGTTGTGGCGAGACGGTTGGCTCCAGTGGCGGGACGCGAGTGAGGCCTTGCCTGAGATCGCTTCGACACTTCCGGGGGGCGGGAACGAGGGCGCGTTGAGTGAAGGTCAGAGTTTATTTCCACAGGATGCCGCGGCATCGGTGATGGCGCCGGCCGTGACCCAGGTGTCTCCAATCGGATCGGCGAATAATGTTGATTCATCCGCCGTCAACTCCGGAGCACTGTCCGGGAACTCCGACATTGGATCGGTGCGACGACGGCGTTCTTCGAATCGCCTGACGCTGATCGCTGTCTTGGGGGTCGTGGTGGTCGGGTTGTGTATCACCCTCGCGGTCGTGGCATCGATGAGCGGATGAATTTTGTTCGGGGATGGCCGGGAGTCATATCCGTTCCGATGCGGTAGATTAGGATTCGTGAGACGGGTTTCCCCGCGAAGACATTGCTCCGTCTTGCGCATCGCTCGTCGACTCGACGCGGTGCCGAACCTCTACCCAATTTTCGAGGCTGACTCATGTTTATTGGACGCTCCCGATTTCTCGTGATTGCTTGCTCGCTGTTTGTCTGTGCGGGATTCGCGGCCGCCGAAGAAGAAGTGAAGACAAAATCGGTCACGTTCTTCAATGACTCGGCGTCACTCGACGTGCCAACGTCGTTCGAGTCCGCTCCGCCGAAGAGCCGAATGTTGCAGTACGAGTTCAAGGTCGGCGAAGAAGACAAAGCGGCGCGGCTCACGATGATGGCGGCCGGTGGCGGCGTCGATCCGAACATCAAGCGTTGGAAGGGTCAGTTCTCCGGCGGAGACCCCAAGGAGCAGAAGTCGGAAAAGATTCAGGTCGATGGATGGGATGTCCACATCGTCGATTGCAGCGGTTCATTCAGCGAGCGGATGGGAGGCCCTTTCGCCGGCGGCAAGGTCGTTCAGCGAGAGAACTGGGCGATGCTTGGCGGGATCATCGCGCAGCCCGAGGGGCGATTGTTCTTCGTCAAATTGACGGGGCCCGCGGAAACCGTCAAAGCCAATCGAAAAGCGTTTGTCGCGATGCTCAAGTCGCTGAAACACTAAGGCAGGACACTGAAACACTGGGGCAGGACACTGGGGCACGATGCTCAGACGAGGCACGACGCTGAGAGACTGAGGCAAGACGCTATGACACAGAGGAACGACCGGCGATGAATATCCAGAGCCTGCTCGAGCATCACGGGGTCCTGCGGAACCCGTTCGCGGAGGAAGACGCACAGACCGATCAGGTTTTCAAGGAACACTGCATCGCCAATGCGTACCATCCGGTCTGGGATAAGGTGTACGGGGACCCGCGTGAGCCATCGACGGCCATCGTGTTCGGTCCCAAGGGTTCCGGGAAGACCGCAATGCGGCTTCAGGTTCTGCGCCACTTGAAGAAGTTCAACGAGCAGAATCCGACGGAACGACTGTTCACAATCGCTTACGACGACTTTAACCCGTTCCTCGACCACTTTAGTGAGCGGATGAGTCGTCGTGCGGCGCGCAAACCGGAGCGTGTCCTCAAGGAGTGGAAGCTTTGGGATCACATGGACGCGATCCTTTGTTTGGGTGTCACCCGTCTTGTTGACCAGGTTCTCAAACCGGATTTCGTTGAGGACCCGATCGATTCGAGTACCGTCGCGGGGCTCGACCGGACGTGCGCCCGCGATCTGTTGTTGCTTGCCTCGTGCTACGATCAATCCAACGATGGCGACTTTCTTTCGCGATGGAATGATTTGCGCAAACGACTGGGCTACGGAAATCTCAGTTCGAAGTTCAGTTGCTGGTTCGCGATCGTGTGGTGTTTGGTGGTCGCGTTGGGCTTTCTGTACTTCATGGTCTTCGGCTCCGGTGGAGGCGAGGACGGCGAGGGGGCAACGGTTTGGGACTATTTGTGGTGGGCGCCGGCATTGATGTTGGCCGGTTCGGCACCGTATCTCTGGCGACTACTCAAAACGTGGTGGGCGGCTTGGAGTATCCGGCGTCACATGCGTGTGGGGAAGCGAGAGTTGGGGGCCATCCGCTCTGTCCTGCATTCGATCCCCGCGAAGGAATTGGCCAGCCAACCGTTGCCGCGCTACGACCGCACCGACGATCGGTACGAGTTGCTCAATAAGTTCCAGGCCGTACTCGCGCGTGTGGGCTATCGCGGTGGAACGGTCGTTTTGATGGATCGGGTGGACGAACCGCACCTGACGGGCGGCAAAGCCGAGTTGATGCGGTTGTTCGTTTGGCCCTTGTTGGATAACAAGTTGCTCAAGCATCCCGGGCTGGGTTTCAAGTTGATGCTTCCCGAAGAGCTCTATCGGGACATGCAACGGGAGTCGCGCGACTTTCACGAGCGGGCGCGGCTGGACAAGCAGAACGTGATTGCGTCGTTTCAATGGACTGGGGAATCCCTGTACGACCTTGCGCGAGCCCGGATGCTGGCATGTGCCACCGAAGGGCGCACGCCGGAACCCAAAGACTTGTTCGCGGACGTCGATTACGCACGAGTCATTTCAGCGTTTCATTCGCTCCGCGTCCCACGGCACTTGTTCCGTTTCTTGTATCGCTTGCTCGTGGATCACTGCAATCGTTACACCGATGCGGAGCCGCAATTCAAAATTCAAGCGGAGACGTTTGAAACCGCGCTGGCGGTCTACATGCGCGAGGCCGACGCGGGGACGCTTTGAACGATTCGGCTGACTCGGTGGATTGGCGGAGCAAGGCGTGCTGCATCGCACCGCTGTTGGTGTTCTTTCTGCTGCCGATGTTGATCTCGACAGAGTCCGAGGTGGGCGAGGCCAGCATCGACGCCGGCGCTTATTTGGTGCTGGTCGCTGCCCGTGTGGTTTGCATGACGTTGGTCGTCGTCTATTTCCTGCGACAGGTCCTTTCGACGTTTCCGTTTGCCGTGGATGGCAGGTCTGTTGCCGTCGGACTCGTCGGCGCGGTGATCTGGATCGGCCTGTGTCACTTGCAACTCGAGCGGTCGGTCTTGGATCTGGTCGGGCTCTCGGAACAGATTTTGCCGGAAAGAGATGCCGTCGATCCGTTCGCGATCTACTCGTCTGATGGGGCGCTGTATGGTTTTCTTCTCGTTCGTTTTGCGTTGTTGGTTGTCTGTGTCCCGGTCGCGGAGGAGCTGTTTCTGCGCGGGTTCATGATGCGGGCGGTGGAAGCTGAGAATTGGCCGCAGTTGCCTCTCTCAGAAATCGGCCGGACGGGGTTAATCGTCGGCACGGTGTATGGCGTTCTGTCGCACCCGGGCGAGCTGATCGCGGCTGCGATCTGGTTCTCCTTGGTGACTTGGCTGATGGTCCGAACGGGTCGGTTTTGGAATTGCGTCGTTGCACACGCGGTCACGAATTTGGTTTTGGGCGTCTACGTTTGCGCCTTCGGCCAATGGCAGTTGTGGTGACGGTCGGTCAAAACGCCATGCCCTCGGCGGGAACTCGCCGTAAACCACGATTCACTCGATGCAGGGACTTGCAAACGCATCAGTAACAGAGCAGGCTCGGAGTCTGTCGCGGCCTTCTTTGAGAACCACTTTGTCTCTGTCAACGAAACTATCAAACGCCCACGGTTCGATCGTGGGAATCGGAACCGCGGTCCCTGCCCAAGCAGTCCAGCAGGACCAAGCGCTGGCGGTATCGAGCGAGATCATTTGCGAAACCGAACGCCAAAAGCGAATGCTGCGGATGCTCTACCGGAAGTCGGGCGTCACGAGTCGGCGGACGGTGATTCCTTGGGAAGTCAGCGAATTCTGGGATGAGACTTCGACACGAGGCCCGGGCACGGCGATGCGGGTGGAGATGTACGAGCGATACGCTCCGTTGCTGGCGACCGAATCCAGTCGTCGCGCCCTCGGATTGGGGGCGGAAGTGGAACCGCCTCGCGAAGGGCCGAGTGGAGACCCGCTCTTCGAACCGGGTGGAATCGAGTCGAGTGGATTTGGGCCGCTTGAGACGTCGCGGACGTTCGATCCGGCTTCGGTGACCCATTTGGTGACGGTTTCGTGCACAGGCTTTGCCGCTCCCGGATTTGATTGGGCGTTGTTCGACACGCTGGGGTTGCGACCGGACGTCCAGCGAGTCCAAGTCGGGTTCATGGGCTGCCACGGGATGATCAATGGTCTACGTGTGGCACGCGGTTTAGCGGCCGCCGATCCCCAGGCGGTGATCCTGGTCTGCGCGGTCGAGTTGTGCAGTCTGCACTACCGGATGAATTGGGAAAACGAAGCCATGATCGGCAATGCGCTGTTCGCGGACGGTTCCGCGTCGGCCGTGGTTGTGGGTCGCGATCATGAATCGGCCGGTCTTGAGGGAGGAATGCAGATCGCGGGTAGCGGGTCGGTGCGTATCCCGCAGAGCGCCGATCAAATGACGTGGCGGATCGGCGATTTCGGATTTGACATGAAATTGACGGGTCAGGTGCCGATTTCGATTGAGGCTCATCTCGCGGAGTGGATGTCCGACTGGTTGCGCGGACACGGCCTTTCGATCTCCGATGTCGGTGGCTGGATGGTCCATCCGGGTGGACCGCGTATCCTGGACGCGACCGAAGCGGCGTTGGCGCTGGAGCCGTCGGCTCTTGAGGCGTCCCGCTCGATCCTCGGCGAATATGGCAATATGTCCTCTCCGACGGTGCTCTTCGTGCTGCAGCGAACGTTGCGTGCCGAGCGTACCGGGCCCTGGGTCCTTTTGGCGTTTGGGCCCGGTTTGGTTGCCGAGGCGGTCCTGCTCCGCTGAGCCATCTCGGGGTGATTTCGCCTTGTCCCCGACACGGATTTTGGTACGCTCTGCGATCCCCGAACAAGCTGCGTCGCGTTACGGGTAGGAGGTTACATGCACGTTCAGGCCGCGAATGCGGCGACTTTGTGGAGACTAATTTAGGTGGGTACCAAGAAGACTGGGAAAGGCCGGCGGAAAGTAGGACGTAAGAAACGACGAATGCGCGCCAAGATCCGGCACCGCAAGAAATAGTGCATTGAACTGCTGAGAGAACTGGAACGACCGTGGCGATGTCACGGTCGTTTGTCGTTTCGGGGCCGGGAATCGCGGGATCGAACGGGATTTCGTTTCGCAGCCCGTGAGTGAAAGCAACTCCGCGAATCTCTCTGCTTCTGCTTTGCGGCCTTTCAGGTGAGCGGCACTCTGTTGCGAGCGAGCGTCATCAGGTCATGTGAGAGAACCAGTTTGTGGGAGACGTACCAAGAATCTCTCGCCACGCGTTTTGAAGTTCGCTCGCTACTCAAACTGAGCGGTTCTGTTGCGGCGTTCGCCCGTAAAAGAACCGGGGAGGGCAATCGAGCGACGCAACCTCCCCGACGAGTTTCCACATCCGCGGAAACACGTCGACCCTCCCGCCACGAAATGGCTGCAGCTCTTGCAAGCTCCAGCCATTTCGTTGCGGGAGGGTGAAGAAAAAGGCAGCCTTCACAGCCAAACAGTCTTTGGTCGCTCAGTTTGAGTCGCTGGATTTTGGTAACCCGAAACGGAAGTGAGGGAATGACTTAGCTCGATCACGACATCGCCTCGCTGACGCGTCGGGTTTCCATTGAGCGCCGCGAAAACGAAGAAACGTGAGCGACACTTGCCCAAAAACGCAACCTGAAAACTCGCGTGTCGGGTTACCAATCTGGCGAAAGCGGCTTCATGAAGCGTTGCCTGCGTCGCACCGCGATCTCCGTCGGCGGGGTATCTAGAGGCCAAGCGGTGCGGTGTGGCTTGTTCGCGTCACCACAGGAAATGGTCGAGAGTCAGGTGTCCTGCCCGGCTCGCAGTTTGGCGGTGACAGAACCAATATCGACTGGGTCCTGGACGAATCGTTAGGATAGGTAAAACGGCGCGACGGTGCCGTGAACAACGATATCCTCGCACATTGGACCTCGATGGGCCTGTACGAACGCGACTACGGTCGCGAAGACGAGACGCCGTGGGATCGTCACCAGCGGTCACAGCAACCGAAGAGCGTGACGATCATTTTGATCGTCGTCACGGTCGTGATCTTTTTCGTCGACCTTTTGACGGCGGATCGATCGGCGGAGCCGGTGGCGAGCAAGCTCACGCCTTGGTTCGCTTGTCGCCACGACACGCTGATTCAGCCGTGGACGTGGTATCAGTTTTTGACGTACGGATTCCTCCACGATCTCGGAGGGCTGTTCCACGTCCTGTTCAACATGATCGGGTTGTTCGTCTTCGGGCGGATGTTGGAGCAGCGGTTGGGACGTTGGGAGATGTTGCGTTTCTATCTCGTTTCGATCTTCGTGGGTGGCATCGTCGGTTCGCTGACTTATTGGGTGATGGGCATTCCCCAAGGATCGGTGATCGGCGCGAGTGGCGGAGTGATCGCACTCTTGGTTTTGTTTGCCTGTATCGATCCGCACACCGAGTTGTTGATTATGGGCGTGTGGCCGGTGAAGGCTTGGATCCTGGCGGTCGTCTACCTGGCCCTCAACGTATTCGGTTCGCTTTCCATGTTGTCGGGCGATGATCAATCGACAACGGCTTACACCGTTCACCTCGCCGGAGCGGCATTTGGTTATCTCTATCATCGCAGTCAGTGGAATCTCGGTTGGATGGACTTGAGCGACGTCAGCCAACGTCTCAGGCGTTCCGCAACTCGAACGCGCCTCAAAATTCACGATCCCGATGCGAAGCTTCGCCAGGAGGAAGACGACGTCGATCGGATACTGGCCAAGATTCACGCGACGGGCGAGGAGAGCCTGACGCGCCCCGAACGTCGGATTTTGGAGCGGCACAGTCGTCGCAAGCGGCAGAGTCGAAGTCGAAACGAAACTCGTTGATGTGGGGACAGGATGTTCCGTTCTATTTCGTCGGCGTTGCTCTTCTGCATCGCCTGTTTGGGGACTGTGGTCGCTTTCGGCCAAGATCGTGAGTCACCGCTGAAAGTTGGTGAACGAGCGCCGGACTTTGAATTGCCCGTGCAGGGTTCCGATGAGTATGTGAAATTGTCGGAACAATTGAGGCAGGGGCCGGTTGTTGTCATCGTCCTACGCGGGAATCTGGGTTACCAGTGTTCGATTTGCAAGCAGCAGTATGGTTCGTTCATCAATCGAGCCCGCTCCTTGGCCAAAGCGATGAGTGGTGATGCGCGTCGCGTGTTGATGATTTACCCCGGCGAAGAAAAAGGGTTGGAGTCGGCCGCCCGGCAGTTTGTGGGATCACGACAATTGCCTGAGCCGTTGTTGGTCCTCCGCGATCCTGGCATGGCGATGGTTCGCGACTGGGGACTGCGATGGGACGAGCGTCGCGAAACGGCTTACCCCGCGACCTATGTGATTGGTCCAGGCCAGCGCGTAAAATGGTCGAAGGTGAGTCGTTCACATGCCGGTCGCGCCAGCGTTCAGGATGTGCTCAAGGCGCTCGACAATCTGCCCTGACCATTTTCGATCAGCGGTCGCGTTGATTCGAGAACTCGACGACTCTTGCGTCTCGGCACAGAGGACCGCCGCCGCCACAACCGCACGGCGAGCGGCGTCGACCATTCCATCGCTCGTTAGGACACCATCGCGTGACAGCTCGGATTCATATTGTTGGAATTGGCGACGATGGTTTGGATGGACTGACGGGGCATGCGCGCGACTTGGTCGAGAACGCCGATAGTTTGATCGGCGCGAGTTCGCTGCTCAATCGAATCCCTGCGTCGAACGCCGGAGCGCGGGTGGCTTGTGATGGAGGGCTCGACGAAATCAAACGTTGCCTCGATGGTTTGTCAGCGGGGGCCAACGTCTTGCTCGCGAGCGGAGATCCGTTGTTCTACGGCATCGCCAAGTACCTCACGGAGACCATCGGAAAGGACCGCTTTGAAATTGTGCCGCACGTCAGCAGCATGCAGTTGGCGTTTGCGAGAGTGAAGGAAAGCTGGGATGACGCGTACCTGACCAATCTCGCGATTCAACCGCTCGATCGTGTGGTCGACTCGATACGTTCCGCCGAACGCGTCGGTCTGTTTACGACCGAGGCGATTCCGCCAAGCGCCGTGGCGGCAGCGCTACTCGACCGACGTATCGATTATTTCCAAGCTTACGTTTGCGAAAACTTGGGGACGCCCAATGAGACGGTGACCCAGGGCGAACTCGAGTCGATTCAGGGTCAGGAGTTCTCGCCGCTGAATGTGATGGTGTTGGTGCGACGCAGTGGTGTCGCCGATTCACCCGTGGGCGGGCAGCAAAAGCGTTTGTTCGGAAACCCGGATGAAGTCTTTCTCCAATCGCGTCCCAAACGGGGGCTGATGACGCCTTCGGAGGTACGGTGTATCGCGTTGGCGGAGTTGTGTTTGCAGCGGGACTCGGTTGTTTGGGATGTCGGTGCCGGAAGCGGCGCGTTGGCGATCGAGGCGGCGGGAATCGCATCGGAGGGCAAAGTCTTTGCGATCGAGATGGACGCGGAAGACTACAACCTGATGCTGGCCAACGCGGAGAACTTTGATGTGCCCTCGCTCGTGCCGATTCATGGTCAAGCGCCCGAAGCTTGGAGTGACCTGCCCGATCCTTCGGCGATCTTTGTCGGCGGTCGCGGACGGATCGTACCCGATCTCGTCGGCGCGGCGCTCCAACGACTTGCCGGTGGCCGGGTGGTCGTCAACGTTTCCAGTCCCGACAACCTCGTTGCGGTTCAAGACGTGATGGAGCGTTCGGGTTTGAGGACGGAAGTCCGGATGATCAATATCGCCCGGGGGCAACAACAGCTCGACCGGGTGCGTTTCGAAGCGCTCAACCCGACGTTCTTGATCGTCGGCACGAAGTCGTAGCGTCGAAGACGGGGCTCGGCCGCGAGTGCACTCGGGGTTCCGTATCGATTAAGCTAGGCATCGCCCGCCCGCCTCTTCTTATCGGCTCGCCTTTTCATGAAACAACGCGCCCGCATTCGATGTGGTGTCCGCAAGGTCACGCTCGAAACGCTTGAATCTCGTCAATTGCTCGCTGGAGATGCACCGGTCCTCGCGGACGATGTCTTTGTCGCCAAGGAGGGGGCTTCGGTCATCATCGAAGTGCTCCGCAATGACCGCGACGCGGAGGCCGATCCGCTCGAGATCACTGCCGTCACCGACGGCGACCACGGATCGGTTGTGAACAACAGCGGCGACACCGTGACGTACTCTCCTGACACGGGCTTTCTGGGGACAGACACATTCACGTACACGGTCAGCGACGGCACGAGCACCCGGACCGCTTCTGTCCGCGTCACGATCAACGAAACCATTGACGGCGAGGCGGCACGCGATGAAATCTTATCTTTCGTCAACACACTGGCGGACCCCGGTGGTCCCGGCCACATGGTCGCTTATGGACCGACGGCTTTTAGCTTGACGAATTTTCCCAACGAGAATTCGGGCGTGCCGGTCGGCGTTATTGCGTCGCTCGGTAGCGGTCGTGTGATTGCGATGGGGGATCACCAGTACTTGAACATGAACTCCCACGGCTCAACGACGAGCATGGAGGCGTTCTACACCAATGGCATTAGCTGGTTGAGTGAAACGACGGACCGTTCGATCAAGATCGTGACGTTCAACGCCACCGCATCGACTTGGTTGGAAAGTAAGGGATACACAAACGTTGTCCAGGCGAACGCGTCTTCTTTGGCCAATGAGTTGACGGACGCTGACGTTCTCGTCACATGGATGGGTAGCAATCCTTCGCAGGCAAACTTGGACGCGATCGAAGCCTTCACAAAACAGGGTGGAGGCTTGTTCCTGCAAGACTACGGGATCGGCTATCAATGGTGGTGGGGGCGAGCAACGCCGGACATCCCCAGCAACCAACTCCTTCGCGATGCGGGAATCGGTTTCGTCAAGGACTGGCCGGAGAGCGGAACGCAAGCCGTCAACCGTCCGAACGGACAAGTCACCTCCGACGACGTTCTCAATGCCCTGCAAGATTCGAGCGGCATCTCCGCGGATCGTCTCGAGGAACTTGCCACCGTCTATCGCAAGCTCAACGAGGTGCTACCGGCGGATGACCTGCTGCTCGCGAGGCTTGATGCACTGTTCTGGGATCGGATCGAGACCATCAATCCGACTCCGGCAACGCCGGTGAGTGATCCATTCGAGCAGACACTGCTGCGGCGTGAAATGGACTTGATCTCAAACCTGCCCGTCGATCAAGTCACTGCGCATCGAACCGTCGCGGATGTCTACGGAGAGGTGCCCGCTTCGGCAACGCGTTTGCAGAATCACGTTGTCAGTGTGAATACGAACCACTCGGGTTTCTTGCCGACCGGGCTGTACGCGCCCGCCGGTGAAGTCGTCACGGTTGAAGTCCCGGCGTCGCTCGTCGGTCAGGGCTATCAAGTCCGAATCAGCGGTCATCACGACAACATCAGTCCGCGTAGTAGTTGGAATCGCGTTCCTTACGGCGTGTCGCGCACGTTTGAGTTGGATAGCTCCACGGTGCAAGTCGCGAGCGCGTTCGGAGGCGCGATCTACATCGACGTCGGCGGCCAAGCGGCCGGTCCCGTGCCGGGACACGGGGACGTTGATGTCACGGTCAGCAACGCAGTGCTTGCACCGTACTTTGTGCTCGGGCAAACCACCGACGCCGATTGGAACGCGGCCATCCGAGACTACCCGGGACCGTTTGCAGAGTTGGTTTCGTCCGGCGTTTCGGTTTCGCTTCCCTCGGATCAGATACGTCAGCTCGACAACCCAACCGCGTTGATGACGCTCTGGGACGATATCGTTGCGTTTCAAGATTGGATCGGTGGATTCGAGACGACTCGAACGGGGCCGGACCGGTTCAATATTGATGTGCAAATCAGCGTCGGTTACTTGCACGCCGGCTATCCGATTCAGGGCCCGACCTCGACGGGACCTGGGATCGTCGACTTGGATTCACTGCGGGCGAGCGGCAACTGGGGTTACTTCCACGAGTTGGGGCACGAGATGCAACGACATCCGGAACTCGGCTGGGGATACGACAATCCTTGGACGTTTAGCGGTGATGTCGAAGTCACGGTGAACATCTTTGCGAACGCCGCGTTAGAGCTTGCCGCGCCTCGCACCGGCACGGCGGGATGGGGTTACTCGGCTCATCCGGATGAGACGATGCGTCGCGCACAAACGACCGTCAATGACTCAAGTCGACCCAGCTTTGAGCAAAAGGATCCGTATCCGTTCTACTATCAGCTCGCCGACGGTCCTTGGGGTTGGGAAGGATACCGAAATGTTCTGAGTTCTTACGTCGACGACCAATTGAACAACTCTTCGGCGTTGCCTTCGAACAACACCGAGGAGAAGGATCAGTGGTTGATCCGTTGGTCCTCCGAGACCGGCTATGATCTCACGCGATTCATGGCAGAGGAATGGTCCTTGGAAGTCTCCGGAAGCGCACGTGAGACTGTCGATGCGATGGGCTTGCCGGATTGGATGCCGTTGGCGGTTGACTCTTCCGCAGCGAGGTTGTCTGTGTTGCCGGGCCAGAGTCTCGTTGTCGACTATGGTACGGCGGGATTGGGACTCGATGGTGTTGCAACGCTCGTGTCGGTCGGTGCTCCGGGCCGGGGGCAATTGACGCCACTCGGCAACGGAACCTTCCGATACGACGCCGATTTGTTCTTCGCAGGGATTGACACCTTTGACGTCACCTATGAATCGAGCGTCGGTAACCGACAGACTTTTCAGGTGGAAGTCGACATCCTCGATCGCGGCGTCCTGATGGAACGGTTCGATGAGATCGGTGGCACTGCGGTCAGTGACTTGACCTCCGCGGCCTCGTATCCGAACTCGCCCGATGTGACTCGCGTCCTCGATGCACTTGAGATTCCGAGCAATGCGGCCGACGCCTATGGTGCCCGCGTCCGTGGCTACGTCACGGCACCTGAGACAGGAAACTACACCTTTTGGATCGCATCGGACGACAACGGTGAATTGTGGGTCAGCGATTCACAAGATCCGGCGGATGTTGCGCTCATCGCACATGTGCCCGGGTGGACGTCGTCTCGTCAGTGGGACAAGTTTCCGACGGAGCAAATGGGGACCGTTTCTTTGGTCGCCGGGCAGCACTACTACATCGAAGCGTTGATGAAAGAAGGTGGCGGCGGTGACAACTTGGCGGTCGCTTGGACCGGACCGGGACTCGCAGCCGGTCCGCAGGTGATCACGGGCGACTATCTGACACCGCTGGGAATCAGCCCGGAAGCGCCGCGCGTCACGGAGGTCCAAGTCGGCGATGCAGGTGAGAGCCGATCCGTCGTGCGTGAGTTGACGGTGCGTTTCGACCAGCAGGTCACCACGGCTCCGGGAGCAGAACCATTTACGATCCTTCGCCGCGAGGACAACGCATCGATTCCGTACACCACGACGCAACTGGTTGAGGAGAATCAATCCGTCTTCCGCTTGCAGTTCGCGGGTCTTGAGGACGGAAACTATGAACTGCGAATCGAAGCAAACTTGATCGGGACTCCCGGACGCATGCTCGATGGCGATGGGGACGGCGTCGCGGGTGGCGACCACCACTTCGGTACAACGGAAGCCGACAGCTTCTTCCGCCTGTTCGGGGACAGCAACGGTGACCGGGACGTGGACGGCCAAGACTACGGACGATTCGCGATCACGTTCTTTAAGACCGAGAGCGATGCGGAGTTTGATGCCCGCTTCGACTTTGACGTCGACGGCGATGTGGATGGTCAGGATTACGGCCCGTTCGCCGGCAGGTTCTTGACGACGCTGCCGTTTGCTTAATCCGTCCGCGATACACGACGACGAAGCAGCGACTACGCTTTCCAGTCTTCGATTTCTTGTCGGGTCGGGAACGATGTTTGGGTCCCCGGACGCGTCACGGAGATTGCCGCGGACAGGGACGCGAATTGCGCCGCGTCCGCTAACTCCATTCCGTCGGCAACCGCGACGGCGAAGGCGGCCGTGAACGCATCTCCGGCGCCTGTAGTATCGACCGCAGACACTGAGTTCGCAGGGATGACCGTGATTCCGTCGGAGGCGACGAGGAGTGCACCGTGTTTGCCCTGCGTCAGCAGCACTGTTCCGACGCCGCGTTGACGTAAACGTTCCGCGCCGCCGATCGCGTCGGCTTGCGTTTCGATCGGTTCGCCAACGAGCGCCGACAACTCCGATTGATTGGGTAAACAAAAGTCGGTCAACGCCAGCAATTCGTCGGTGACTTTGTCAGCCGGCGCGGGGGTTAGGACTGTCTGTCTGTTGGCAGAGCGAGCGAGGCGAAATGCTTCGACTGCGGCTTCAACAGGCGTTTCCAATTGGCAGAGGATGATTTCAGATTCCTGGATCGAAGCCGCAGCGACGGAAATGTCGTGGGCGGTCAGTTCGGCAGTCGCACCGGGCACGACGATGATGCAATTTTCCGCATCGTCATCCACGAGGATCGCGGCCGTTCCGGTTGGTTGTCCCACACTCTTGCGAACGTGGGTGACGTCGATACCGTCGCGCTTGTACGCCTGGATCGCTTGTTCGGCGAAGCCGTCGTGACCGACGCATGCGATGAAGTGAACGTTGCCCCCAAGCCGCGCCGCCGCGACCGCCTGGTTTGCACCTTTGCCACCCATTCCTTGATGGAGCGAGTGGCCGGCAAGCGTTTCGCCGGGGAGGGGCAAACGTGCCGTTCGGAAAGTTAAATCGACGTTGGCTGAGCCAACGACACAGATTCGCCGGTGCGCTGTCTTGCTGTCCATCGTTTGTGCGTTCTTGGGCAATGGGGAATCACACACGAACGCGATGGTCGCACGACCGCATTCGATGAACGCGTTTATAGCGCTGGTGCAGCGGGGAAATCAACCGGCACCTCGGTGATGTTGTGCAGGTAGTTCGTCGTCTGGATCGCAACGACGGAGAGCACGGTGTCGACGATGTTTTCCTCCGAGTAACCGGCTTCCATGAGGCGTGCTGTGTCGAGATCCGAAACTCGACCACGGTTCTCAACAACCGAACCGACGAATTGGGCCAATGCATCGAGTTTGCCATCGAAGGTGGCTTGTCCGCGGCGAATTTCCAGCACTTGGTCAGCGGTAAAGCCGGCCTTTTGCGAGATGACGGTGTGTGCTGCCAAGCAGTAGGAGCATTGATTGATCTGGCTTGTGACGAGGTTCACGACTTCTCGCTCTTTGACACTCAGCGACGTCTTTCGGTGGTCGAATGTGAGAAAGTCGCTCAGCGCCGAATCACTGTGGGCGAACGTGGCGTAGATGTTGGGAACCATCCCAAGTGATTTTTGCAATTTGTCGAATACGGCTTGGTTCTTTTCGGAAACTTCATCACGGGTCGGGACGGCAAAAACAGTTGCTTGAGACATCGTTTTGTCCTCAAAAAAGGTGGATTCGATTGGTTCGGTTCTTTGACGGTCGGGACGCGGAGTTCTTACCCGAACCAACTGAAATTCGAGGAATGACGTCGTGCCCCGTCGACAAAGAGACAACTGAAAGACCACGATATCCGCGGTCGAACCTTGGGACGCTGGCGACGGTGGGTAAGCACTGAGTCATCGCCGCGTCAGAACCGATAAGCTCGGCCACAAGGTCACGGCCCGCTTTCGAATTCACCAGACAGTCCCATTCGACAACTCAACCATGAACGTCATCGAATCCATCTATCAGCGTCGCGCCATCAAGCACTTTGATCCGGAACACCGCATGTCTCCGGAAGAAGAGAAAAAGCTTTTTGAGGCCGTGATCCAATCGCCGACCAGTTTCAACATTCAGCACTGGCGTTTCGTCGTTATTCGCGATCCCGATTTGAGGTCGAAGATTCGCAAGGAGTTCGGGAATGATCAGTCTCAGATGACCGATGCGTCGCTCTTGGTGCTGTTCACCGCCGACACGAAAGCCTGGGAAAAGGAGCCGACGCGATATTGGAAGAATGCTCCGCAGGAGGTTTCCGATTTGTTGGTCGGTTGGATGGGGCCGTTTCGCGATGGCCGCGAATGGTTGCAGCGGGACGAAGCACAGCGATCGATCGGGATGGCGATGCAAACAATGATGCTTGCCGCTCAAGAACTCGGTTACCAGTCTTGTCCGATGATCGGTTTCGAGATCGAAAAAGTCGCCGAGCTGATCAACCTGCCGGAAGACCACGTGATGGGGCCGATGGTCGCGATCGGAAAAGGCACCAAGGATGCGTGGCCTAAACCTGGGCAGCTCGGCCTCGATGAAGTCCTGTTTGAGAACGGCTTTTAGTCGCGTTTTGTCCGAGCGCCCGGCACGATGAAACCGTGCACGACCAAAACGGTGTAGGTCGAAAACCTGGTTCACCCCGTCGTCGCGGGAAGCCATCTCGATGAGTCGATATATTGGAAACCTCGACCCGTTCCACGTACCCGAGGGCAGACCCATGTCGAGCCGCTTGTTACGCATATGTATTGGCGTCCTCGCCGCATGGCTTTTGCTGGACCGAACCGCGGAACGCGTGGTGGCGCAAGACGAGCGTACCGCGACACTGAGAATCAGGTTCAAAGTGCATGGCGGCGTGCCCAAGCAACGGATGATCAATCCGCCTGGGGTACTACCGCCGATTCCCGATGAGTCCCTGGTTGTGAATCCTCTCAATGGTGGTGTGCAGAACGTCTTCTTCTATGTTCAAACGGGGCGAACAGGTACCAAGTTGCCTCCCGTCCCGCCGACGCAAAAGACAGTTCGAGTCGATATCCAAAATGGTCGCTTGAACCAGCATGCATTCATCATGCAGGCCGGGGATAAGTTGCAGATGAGGAACAAAGATCCTTCCGGTTACAACTTAAGTTTCGCCTTTTTCAAGAACCCTGCGGCAACGATCCTTCTTCAGGGCAACGCTCCGGCGACGCTCACGATCAAGCAGTCCGAGCCGGCGCCGACCCCGATCCGATGCACCGTAAAACCCTGGGTATCGGCGTCCGTCCTTGTTTTGGATCATCCCTACGCCGCAGTGAGCGATGAGGATGGATTCTGTGAAATCAAAGGGCTTCCCGTGGGGAAAGAGATTATCTTTCGAGCGAATCACGAAACGCTAAGCTTCTCCAACGTCATCATCAGTGGCTTGCCTCAAGTGTGGAAAAGAAATCGATTCGAGGCCACACTGACGCCAGGGCTAAATGATTTTGGCGTTGTGGAGTTGCCTTGGAATCGACGCTGAGACGATCTGAATCACAACGTTGTGACGGAGTGTCGACTTTTATTGGCGATCGACGCACTGGCGCGTTACATTCAGAGTCCCACCTCAAATCCCACCCTCGATCGAACGACTCTTCGATGTCGTATGCCGCACGATTTCTGCGCGTCGCTCTCGTTTGCCCGCTTTGCCTTTTGCTGACCTCAAACGCTGTTGCAGGAGCGCCCGAGGAAGACACCGCAACGCTCCGAATCACCTTCAAATGGAAGGGCGATCCCCCGAAGTCCAAGCCAGCTCCGGTCGCGGGAGACTTCTGTGGTAAGCACAAGCATGATGACGAAACGTTCGTGGTGAATCCGGAAAACAAGGGCGTTGCGAACATCTTTGTCTACGTCAAGGCGGGACGTCGAACCAAGTTGCCCAAAATCGAATCGAAGCCAAAGCTCGTTGAGCTTGATAACAAGAATTGCCGATTCGAACCGCACGCCCTCCTACTGCGCGTCGGTGACACGCTACGTGTCAAGAATAGCGATGACACGGGGCACAACGTGAAGATCGATTTCTTTCGAAACGAACAAATGAGTGTGATGGTTCCAAAGGACGAGCCGTTGGAATTCGAGATGACTGAGGCGGAGCCCGCAGTGACTCGAGCCGAGTGTAGCATTCACCCGTGGATGAATGCGCGAGTCCTGGTCTTGGATCACCCGTTCGCAGCGATCAGCAACAAAGACGGGGTCCTGGAAATCGCGGGGCTTCCGGTCGGGCAAAAACTCGATTTCCGAGCCAACCACGAATCGCTCACCAATAAATTCGATCCGATCTTCATCAATGGTAAGCAAGCATCCTGGTCCAAGAACCGCTTCGAGTTGACCCTCAAGCCGGGCATGAACGACCTCGGCACCGTCGAACTGCCTTGGAAGTAACCTCGAATCGCAATGACGAGTCGAGACGGACGCAAGGCGAGATGCGAGGCCGTTGATGCGAGTCATGGCCGAAACCGTGTGCGTGGATGATTTGCTTTGCAGGATTCGTCTGCGCATCACTTCACGCCGCCGTGGGCTTGGAGCAATTCTCTGATCGCGGTCAGGCCGAATCCTGACATTGTTTCGTAGCGCGGGTAGGCATAAGTCATTGGGGTCGCGTTTCGCCAGTCTCTCGAATTGACTTCGGCTCCATGGGAAATTAGTAGGGACGCGGCATCCTCTAAGCGTCCCAGAACGGCTTGGTGCAGTGGCGTTCGTTCATTGTTGTCTCTCGCGCTGACGTCCGCACCCGCCTCGATCAGCAAACGAACTGTTTCGGACGCTCTTCGAGCCACTTCACGAAATCGGGTTTCCTCATCACCCCAACTCAAGCCTCGGATGTGATGAAGCGGGTTCTGTCCGTCAAAATCTCTTGCATTCACGTCGGCTCCCTTTGAGATCAGATACCGAGTGATCTCGGGTTGGTTTCCAGATGCGGCGGCGTGCAGCAGTGTTGTGCCGTACCTGCAAGTGTGATTCAAAGAGAACTCACGCTGCCGTGCCAACAGTTTGAGAACGTCGAGGTGTCCCTCGGAGGCAGCGGTGTGAATGAGCGTTGTATTTTCGTAGGCTTCGGGGGCCGTCAACGGTAAGCCGTGCTCGATGAGCAGCCGAAGGACGTCGGCATTGCCAGTTTGAACGGCGGTGGCGATAAGCGATGCGGACTGAGCGCGGTGTTGTCCGGCTTCCTCACCGAGTATCCGCCGCACATCCTCCAGTGCTCCAAGACGACAAGCCGCGATCAAATCGAGCTTCGCTCCACGCGATTTGAGTAGCTCGATTGCGGCGAGGTTTTCGTCCTCGATCGCGTTTTCGAGTAGCGTTGTTCCACGTGGTTGAGTGCAATCAATGTTCGCGGAGTCCAGCAGCCGTTCCAGCGTTTTCGCGTCGGCGATGGTCGTCCATTGGAAGCTGGAACCGTCGTCCCAGTTCGCCTTTGCGCCTCGTTTAAGCAGAAGCTCGACGGTTAGTGTGTGGTCACAAACGAGTGCCATCGCGAGAGCGGACTCTCTGTAACCGGAGTCCGCTCGTTTGTTAATATCGGCTCCGTGATCGAGAAGCAGGTTGATGATTTCGTTGAATCCACCCCGTGCGGCAAGGTGTAGTGCCGAGGGGCCGTTCGATGATGAGCGTTCGTCTGCGTCGTAGCCGCTCGCATCTTGGTGGGACAGTTCAGGAGCCGTCGCGTCGGGATTTGCCCCTTGCCGCAATAACCGACGCACGCTGTCGACATCGTTCACTAGAACCGCCCAGTGCAGCAGCGGCTGTGCCATCGCCAGATCCGTTTGTTGGGATGCCTCGCGAGCCTGATAAAGCTTGATGAAGGCATTTCGTTTGCCGAGCAAGCAGGCGGAGGCGATATCCAATTCCGCGCCATGCTGTAACAACAGACTGCAAACGTCGCGGTTGCCCGCAATGGCTGCTTGCAAGAGCGGCGTGGATTGATCTTTCGCGCGAGCATTCACGTCCGCGCCTGCGGTGATCAATGCACGGACTTTCTCCATCCCCTGAGAACGGTTTGCATCGAGTGAGGCTGGCTGTCCGACTCGCCCAACCCGGCGCGTTTGGCGACTGCCGCCCAGCGACGCTGCGACGTGCAGTGGAGTGATTCCCTTGTTCCAGCCATCGCCTTTTTGCAAATCCACGCCGTGACGGAGCATGAGTGTCGTGAAGCGGGCATCGCGGTACGCGATTGCATAAAGGAACAGGTTGCTGTGGTTGCGACCGCCGGACACGTTGGGGCTCGCACCATTGTCCAGGAGTAACTCCGCAACGTCGAAGTGATCATTCTGAACGGCATAAGTCAGCGCGGTGAAAGGTCCCCGCACGTTCGAAGCGCCCAAGTCGATATCGGGGTCTGCTCCGTGTTGGAGAAGAAGTTTTGTGAGTTCTCGATTCCCAAGTCGAGCGGCGTCGAGCAGCGGTTTTTTCGGTGGCTTCGCAAGCCAAGGGCGAAGTCTCAGTTGCTTGGTGACTTCCGGAATGTCTTCGAGCGCTACAGCGTTTTCAAAGTCGAGCGGCACACCGGCTTCCACGAGCACCTTGACGACACCGACGTGGTTGTTGCGTAGCGCCTCGCGCATTGGGGTCGATGACCACTCGCTTTTCAGAAGAGGGTCGGCGCCCGACTCGAGCAGCAGAGTCGCCATGCTCCCAGTCCGGGCATCAAAGATTGGCGTGCTCCCAGACTGCCCCGTGCGAAGGTTGACTTCCGCATCGGCGCCGTGCTCCAACAACCAGCGAGCGACGTTGAGATGGTTGTTGGCAACCGCGGTGGCTAAAGGTGACGCACCGTCACCAACTCGCGTCACAAGGTTGGGGTTTTCGCTCGCGAGTTGCTTCACATGATCGAGGTTCCCGACTTGAATCGCCGCCAAAAATTCATCGCTGGCGTAGGTTGTGTAAGACGAGAAAATAGACAACGCCACAATGATCCAGATTGCCATCGATTGAGACACACCGAATCGAATCATGATCCACTTCATTGGCCATCTTCTGTGAGCGATTGACGAACCGTCAGTCGCAACGCTCTCCATTCGGATTCAATACGCTGGATCACCGCCGATTCGAAGAGAAGGTGCGTTCCGACTCCTGCAGTTTGGCGTTCCCAATGAAGCGTTGCAAATGGAATCGGTTGTGAGCCGCGTCACTCGGCGGAATCGGTCGTGAAGCCTAATTTCAGTAGACCCGATTTCACTTCGGGGCTCGACATGAACAACCGCCACAACAGTCCGGTGCGGTGGTTTTCGATCATGACCACGATGGGTCCCTGATCGATCGCGAGATAACGAGGCGGGAACCAGTCGTTTCCCTCGTGGAAAGCATCATAAAAACCGTATCGACCGAAGAGCTTGTCACCGTGTTTCTCGTAAAGGTGACGCAACACCTTCATCGACTCTTGGGGGGTGTACGGCATCGAAGAAAGTGCGGCTGTTGGCGCGATCGTCCCTTCATCGTTCCCCGGTCGGTGACCGCGATAACCACGTAGTGAGTAACTGCTCGTCAATCCCCAACTCTTGTCCGAATAGCCGACGAATCGTCCCGGGTTTTCGAGGCAGTAACGCCGCACCATGCGGACGTGATCGCGGCTGAGTTGCCAGTAGTCGGCGTAGCGGTCTTTGAGTGAATGCGGGTCAAGACCGAGAAAGCTATAGTGCGACCAGAACAATGGGCCGCAGTATCGTTTGACGCCCTGATGCTTCAGGGGCAACGTGATTTCGTATTCTGAATGAGGCTGAATGATTTTACCTCCTTCCGCCCATCCATCGTGATAAACCTCGGCGGGGATCGGATGCGTGGGTGATGAAGCGGCAAGGATGTAGGTGATCAAACATTCGTTGTAGCCTCGGATCCGAAAGTCCATCGCCCAATCATGACGCGGGGACCAATGCCAAAACAACACGTTCTCGCGTTTCGCGCCGCGATACCAATCCCACTCGATGCCACGCCACAGTTGATCCGCCGTTGCGGCGAGTTGCCGCTCAGAGTCATTGCCGTCGGCGAAGTACTGACGAACGCACAGAAGTCCCTGAGCGAGAAATGATGTTTCGACTAAATCACCGCCGTCATCCTTCGGGCTGAACGGTCGCACTTTCCCTGTCTCGCCGTGCAGCCAATGCGGCCAGGCTCCATGGAACCGATCGGCCGACTGAAGGTACCCCAGGATACGAGCCAGTCGTTCAACGCCTTCGTGGCGGCTCACGAAACCCCGTTCGATCCCAACCAGGATGGCCATCAGGCCGAATCCGGTTCCACCCGAAGTCACGGTGTGTTGATCTTTTTGTGGAGCGTCGAGATGGATTCGCTCCCGTGCGGCGAGTGAATTCGTCTCTGCTCCCGACCAGAAGTACTCGAAGGTTCGCTGCTGGGTGATCGTCAGCAGCTGTTCGTCGGTGAGGACCGGTGCCGGCTGTTGCGCCGCGAGAGGTGCACGCGGAACTGTGACGACGAACACGCAGGCGAGGCAAAACAACATGTTCCGAACGGGACGGATCGTCCGATACGCGGTGCTTTCGCTAACGCCGGTCGATGAGTTGTAGGTCGTAGCGGCCACGGATCGATTCGACACCAAAAAGATAGGCGAGGTTCTCATCGACTTCCGTCCATTTGAATTCCAAACTCTCGTTCTGTCCTGGCTTAGACATCGTTGCGGACTTGGGTAGCCAATGTTCGTTGATTTCCTGGTACTTGATATCCACCGCGTAAAGTTTCGGATAGCCGGCCGTGTGGCGAAGGCGAACGGGGACATAATCGCGATCCGGGTCGTAGTCGATCGGTTGAGGTTCTTTGCCCCAACGCAGTAGGCCGCTTTTGAGTCGTTTGAGCGGCCCTAGCTCCGGCCACCGCTGGTAATGTTCTCGAATCGTCTTGAGAGGCGAGCCGCGTGAAATGTCTGCGTCGAAAGCGAAGCCGAGCGTGAGCGGGTCGAAGCATGGTATCGACTGGAAGTCGTACTCCATCTCATCGATGGAAGACGTCGGCGCGCGAATCGTGCCGAACCCATCGCTGGCCGTGATCTCGTAGTCCGGCGTCACGACGTAAATTGCGGATGTCGGCCCCGTGACCTTCGTGTTCCCGTTGAGACCTCGCCGATCAACTTTGGCGAACAGAATTGCGCTCTTTCGTTCGCGATCGACCAGGACTTCGAATTCGTAGCCCTTTAGCTCGCTGACGGGGAGGAATTCTTCGCCAGTCGTCGAAAGTCGTGGCTTGAGATCCTGCTTGACCTTGCTGCGAACGACCACCGCATAAGAGCGAATCGCTTCGCGCGAGGCAACGAATCGATCAACGACTTCCTGGAGCTTGAGTTCTTGGCCGGACGCGAACGTCGCTGATAACAAGAACATCACGAAGCAACAACAACGCCGGTTGCCGATTCTCATCCAGGCTTCCTTGTGTCACGAATCAGTCCGTTTGCGGCAACACCCGATCCTTCGCTCGTTCGTAGGCGACACGCCCGTTCACGATGGCGGTTTCGACGTAGGTTCGATAATCCAACGGATCGCCGGTCAGGATCAGGATATCGGCGTCTTTGCCCGCTTCGAGCGAGCCGACGCGATCCTCGATACCGAGCATCTTCGCGGGAGAAATCGTCAGTGCTTCGAGCGCTTCTTGAGAACTGGCGCCGCCGCGGACGAGGAAGGCTGCTTCCAGTGGCAGACTGGTCAGGTCGCGACCGGCGATACCGCCCAAGCTGATCGATGGCGAAAGTGCAGTCACCGCGAACGGAATGCCACTCTCCTCCAGGACGCGAGGTGTTTCCACCCAGCTGCCGGAGCTGTCTTCTTCGCCGAAGTTCGGGCGTCGACTTGCTCGCGGGGTGATGGTGACGGTCGCACCGGCTTTGGAAAGTTCATCCGCGACCAGCCAAGCTTCGACCGTTTGATCGAAGCTGACTTTGTAACCGAGTTCATCCGCGAGCGCGATCATGTCGCGGATTTCACTCGCGGTGGGCGCCGACATTCGCATCGGCTTCTTGCCTTCCATCAAAGCAAGGAAGTCATCGGTGACCGGCTTACGCGGCGGCGCTGTCTTTTTTCCGGCCTTGGTCGCCGCTTCGTGCTCCGCCTTTTTCTTCAAGTACTCGCGGGCGGTTTTGAATTGTTTCCGCCAGGTATCTTTGGCCAGGGCGGTTCGGAGCGAACCACGAGGCAACGAATAGAACGGATTGCTTTTGACGAACATACGGTCCAAAGAACCGAAGCTCATTTTGACGACCGCTGAACTGGTCGGTTTCGCCGGTTGGGGCTTGGGATCTTTGATCGGCTCCGTGGGCCGAATGGCAATTCCGCAACACGGACACACGCTGGCGAATGTTCCAAAATCGAGTGTCGCCTGGGTCGCATTTTGAAGGATCATTGTCGTGTCGGGGTCGAGACCGACGAACCGATTGTCCCCGATGAATCCAAGGTTCATCTCTTCGCTCGGGACGCCGATCGCGATATCGGGTTCGCCCGCGATCAGATTGTCGGCCTTGCCGAAATCGCCGTTGGTCTTCGCAGCATCAGCGGGACTAAACGGAAATCGGCTACTGCCCCCGGAGGTTTGGACCGCGGCGGTGGTGATACCGACACCGAGCGCCAACTTCATGTTGCGGTCGAAGGGATTGAGCGAGTCTTGCAGCGAGGTGGTGCTTCGCGCCAGTCCGAGTCGACTGACATTGAGCGCGACGAATCCCGGCGTCAGCCGTTTGCCAGTGGCATCGATGACGGTGGCGCCATCGGGAACTTCGATGTCGGTTCCGATCTCGTCGATCTTTCCGTCGCGGATGACGATCGTGCCTTCGCGAATGACGCCTTGGGTGACCGTTTGGATATCGCCGCCGCGAATGACGAGGATCTTTTCATCCTTCGCTTCCGCGTCTTTCTTCTCTTTGTCAACCTTCGCGGCCGCCGCAGACTTTTCGTCCTTCTTCGTCTCCGCGTCCGCCGCAAGAACCGCCGACGGAATCGACGCCAAGGCCAAAATCAACGCGGCCAAGATTCCATGGCCGAATCGCGTAGTCATGCCGTTCCTCGTGTCTCGATCGTGATCGGGTAATGATTTCAAGGTATCAGGGTTCAAGTGAAGCGTGGTAGACGGTTTCTCCGCGTGAGAGCACCTTTTCGATGCGCCCGGTCGCTGAGAGGGGATCGCCATCAAAGATCAGCAGATCCGCGTGTCGGCCTTTCTCAATGGTTCCGTAAGTTTCCTCGACTCCCAGCAATTCGGCCGGGGTGCGGGTCAACGAGCGAATCGCCGCTTGTCGATCGAGCCCGAGGTGCACCAGTTGGGCGACCGCGAACAGCGGAATGTCCTGTGAGTTTTGGAACGTGCTCTGATTGGTCGAGAGCGAAAATGCGACCGAGAGGCCTTTGTCCGCGGCTTCCTTGGCGACATTGATCAAGCGTCGTGTCGTCGGTTCGGTCTCGAGTCGTGGTGCCAAAACGAGCGTGACCTGCTTGGCGGGCAACTGATCCAGCGTCAAAACGGCATCGGACCCGGAAACGATCAACGCGACTTTGATGTCCTTGTTCTCATCCTTCTTGAGTTCTTCGATCACGTAGAGAACGGCGGACGCGTTGTTCGCATTCAGCACGAGCGGGACTTTACCGCTTCGGACCTCTTCCCAATCCGCGGTCGCCGTCGACGTTGATGCACTGGATGAACTCGAAGAACTGGAACTCGTTGGAGTCCTCGAACCGGACGAACTCGAACTGGAGGATGTCGACTTAGAAGGCTTTTTCAGTCCACTCCGTAGAACCTTCAAACTCTTGGGTTCATTGGAGACAGCGATGAAGGTGCGTGGGTCTTTGGTGCTCAGCGACGTCTCGGTCGGATCAATGCGAGGACTGGCCAGGCACGATTCGCCGTGTCCTCGGGTGACGAGGTGGGCGGTGGTGATCCCGCTTCGAACGGCCGGGCGCCACTCCCAACGACCCGGTTGAAACGCTTCGGCGACTTTTACGAACGAGGTGTCGTTGGCTGCCGGGGAGCCGCCGATCACAAAGGTTCGTCCTCGAAATACGATCGTTCGTTGTGTGCTGCCGGCGGAGGACGACGGTACCGTCACCACGTAATACGGATCCAGGATTCCGGGCATGACGGTTTTGCCATCGGCCCGAATCACGGCTGCGGAACCAGGAATGTTGACATCGGTTCCGACCTCTTCGATCTTGCCATCGCGGATCAGAATCACACCGTCTTCGATCACACCGTCGTCGGTGGCGGTCTCGATCGTTGCGCCGGTGATGGCGAGCAATCCGTCAGCCCAACCCGACGAAGTCGTGAGTCCAAGCAGCAGCGCGGCGGCGATGGTGTTCTTCATCAGCGACACGGACTTGGTTGGAAAGGAAAGAAGCGTGCGAGTCATAACGCGTTCGTGAGTGAGGCGGGGGCAGTCGTTCGGGGTGGAATCGATCGTCATGGATTTAGAATCGGCGCCGATCGACTTTGATGTCGTAAATGCTCGCGCCGTCGATGAAGACCTGTTCGACGTATTCGCGAGGATCCACGATGGAACCGGTGCAGATCACGATGTCGGCATCTTTGCCGACCTCCAGCGATCCGACGCGGTCATCGATCATCAGTGCCTTGGCGGCTTCAATGGTCAAACCGCGGATGGCCGCGTCAGGGTTCCACCCGTAACGAACCGCCATCGTGGCTTGGAACGCGAGTTCTTCCTGTGGCACGACGGGCGCGTCGGTGTTGACGCCCAACGCGACGACGCCACGATCGGCATACTCCGCAACGATACCGTGGATCTGGCCGTCTTCGGGCTCGTACCGAAAACCTCGCGGTCCTGCCATCACGGGAATGTCACGTTTAATGATCTCGTCGGAGATCTTGTAGCTGTCGAACGTGCCGTGGTCGATCACCACCCGCAGGTTCATTTCGTCGTGAAGAATTCGCAGCGTCGATTGAACCACCTGGTATGCCTGGGTGTGCACGACGACGGGAATTTGACGGCGAAACAATGGCTTGAAGTACTCAAGCCGTAGATTGACTTCCGGTCGGTCTTCCAGTCTGCCGGCCTCGTACATGTCCCATTGGCGAACGTAGTAGCGACCTTCTTCGAGCTGACGTCGAATGACGTGGTTCATGCCCATGCGTCCCGACCCGACTTCACCGCCGCGGCGTTCGGGGTTACCCGACTGTGCGATTTTCAGAACCCCCGGAGCACGGATGATGACGTCTTCCGGTTTTCCCGGTCCGGTCTTCATCAACGCTCCCCAGCCGCCCATGTTGGTTCCGCTGCCGGGGATGAAGCACACGGTCGTGACACCGCCGGCAATGGCGGTCTTGAGCGCGTCGTTGTGCGGGATGATCTGATCCCAATTCCTCAACTCAGGGTTGGTCTGATAAACCATTTCATTGAGGTCCATCGATCCGCCGACGTGACTGTGCGCATCGATCAGGCCCGGCATCGCGAACGAGTCTGGGTGATCGACGACGGTGTAGCCTTCAGGGACTTCGATTTCCTTTTGCGTTCCAACTGCTTCGATCTTGCCTTCGCTGACCAGGATGCGTCCATCGACGATCGGCTCGCTGACCGACGTGATGATCTTTCCGACGTTGATGGCGTACTTCGGTTTTGCCTTGCCGTCTTCCTCAGCGAACGCTTGGACGCCGCACAGACCGAGGATTGCCAACGCGAGCAGCGTGGCACCAATCTTGGAACGATTCATGAAGGGTTCGATTCGCATGGGGATCAACGTGCCTCCTTGGAGGCGTAAGAATCGTATCGACTGTCCAGATAAGCCCACTCGCCATCGATCATGACGCCGATCACGCGACTGGACGGATAAAACGGAGGTCCGTCGAAGACGGTCAGGTCGGCATCAAAGCCGGGTTTGATTTGTCCGACGTTGTTCAGTTTGAAGACGTCGGCGGCGTCGAGCGTCAACGCTTGGACGGCATCACCACGGCCCAGGCCGCGACTGGCCGAATGGGCGATGACCTGAGGAAGTGATGCGGCGGATGTGGTCGCCCGCGTTTGCACCAGCACCGGACAACCGGCGGTTCGGAAGTGCTGCGGCAGGTTGTAGCTGCGTCCGTTCCGCTGCGTCGTCAGCGAGGGGCCGACGATGACCGGAACCTTTTTCTCGCCGATCTTGTCCGCCGCCAGGTAGGCCGTTCCGCTTGCCACGAGCACCAATCTGACTTTGTACTCGTCGACGACGACGCTCAGCGCGGTTTCGACGCCAGCTTCCTCATTGACCTCTATGATCAGTGGGATTTCTAGTTTGAAAACAGCCCGGTAGGGTTCCAGCGTCGAGACGGACCGTGGTGGTTTCGGCGCGGTCGGCTTGGTGGGCGCTTTCAGATCCGACGATTTCTCGGTTGGCTTCGACTCCGTGGTCGACTTCTTAGCGTCGCTACTGGATTTGGAATCAGAGGCGGTTTTTGCTTCGCTCGAATCCTTCTTCTCCTCGCTTGGCTTTGGAGTCGGCTTGGGGCTCGGGCTAGGCACGGGCTTCTTAGCCGGAGTGGACTTGGAAGCAGCACTGCTCGATTTCGCTTTCGCCTCTTCAGCCTTCTTTTTGGCGACGGCTTCGTCGTACTTCTTCTTTTCGGCTTCGTACTTGGCTAACGCGACTTTGTACTCAGCGGCCTTCTTGTCATAGGCGACCCACGAGTCGGCATAGGCCTTGGCACCCTTCAACGTCTTCTTGAGCGACTCCGCAGCCGTCGTCGGGTTTCCACTCAGTCGACTTCGAATCGCGACGGGGTCTTTCAGGACACGCGGCTCGTCACCGAGTTTGAACGCAACAACGGGACTCGGTAGCGAGTCTGAAGCAAGGAGACCGATCGAGACCCCACCCATGCGACCTCGACGAACGGAGTCGTCATCGGGGACGAGGTACTTGCCGAGTTTGTCGCCGATGGAAATACGGCTGGTAATGGCACGGCCGCCGCCGAGTCGTGTACCGGCGTCAATAAAGCCGGGTGTGATGTAACAGCCATCCAACGTGTAGGTCTTGCCGAGTGGGGCCGCTGAGACGCTCGAGCCGATCGCGCGAATGGAGCGTCCGGCGACTGAGACTTCGGCGACGGCTTCGCTGCCGTCCGGCAAACAGAGTGTGGCACCGGAAAGCAGGATGGAATCGTCGGTCGACTCGGCACCATAAACGGCGACGCCGTCGACATAGGTTTGCAGCACTGTCGTTTGCGGCTCAAGTGGCTCGCCTGAGAGAACGACAAAATCCGCGTGGGTGCCGGCCGCCAAGACACCAACGTGATCGACCACCCCGAGCAAGGACGCGGCGTCGCCGGTGACAGTCGTGAGAGCTTCGGAGCCGAGCCCCTCGCTCGCGAGCATCGAAACCAGGAAACGGATGTCGGTGAGGTCGCCGTCGGAAATCGGTTTGAGTGCGATCGGCATCTCTTTGGGAAGACGACTTTTCAACATGCGCCACTTCTCGGCGACCGACTTTGGACGCAACTCTTTCGATTCGGGGTCTGGTACATCCACCCAAGAGCCGGGCCGAACATCGTGTTCCAACACGATGCCGCGGAGTTGTTTGCACGACACGAGTCGGTCGATCACCGGAACGATTCGAGACGGCGCGACGAGGATAAACGGTTGGTCCAACTCTTCCATCAAGTCGAGTGCGGCGACGATTTCGTTGGCGGAACGGGCGGTGACCCGAACCGTTTTTTCGCCGACGAAGGGTTTGATCGATTCGACGATCAACGCATCGTCGGGGTCCTCGGGCGAGTCTCCCTCCGTCGCTTTCCAAAGTGCGCGAACGGTCAACAATGCCGAGGGAAGATCGCTCGCAACTTGGAATCGCGTTGCTTCCAACGGTCTCTCGACGGAGACCGCTGCGACTGGCGGTTCATAGATGGTCGGAGTGGCAAACGCAGACTGTGTCAGTTGGAGACGCAACGCCTCGATTTCGGAGATCGTTCGTTCGAGCGGGTCGTCTCCGGCCAATTTGACGACGGCTGTTTGTCCGGGGAGCAAACGGTTCTGTCCCGCAGAGATTTGAACGGTGGTAATACCGCTAGCCAACAGCGAGTCGTAGTCGGCAAAGAAGTCAAAGCCATCGACCGAGCGGATCTCAGGGGAGAGTGTGCGTTCTTCGTCGCCACCACCGAGGAGGCCCGTTTCGGCAATCACCATGCCCGGCATCAGCGTCGAACCGGTCAGCTCGACGACTTTCCAACCCGGTTCGATTTGAACCGACTCTCGTGTGGTGAGGTCAACGATCTTTCCGTCGCGAACGACCAGGGCTGCTTCGTCGATGATGTCTCCGGTGCCTGTGTGGGCACGGTCGGCGAGATAGACCGTGGTAACGGCCGAACCCGACGGCGTGCTCCAGGTGCCGAGGTCGCCGGACGTTTCGGCCGCCACGCATGGTGCGTGCGGCGAGGCCGTCCACAACGCCGCCGCAGCGATGCTGGTTGCGAGAAGTGTGCGGATGCCGATCATGACTTCGGCTCCTCGAGCAGTCGCTTCAATTTGTCGTCTTCGTCTCGGTCGTAAACGACTTCGCCCGCAACCATGGTCTTGAGAACCCAGCTATCGATCTTGAGGGGATCGCCGCTGTAGATCGTGAGGTCGGCGTCTTTGCCGGGTTCAATCGAACCGACCCATTTGTCGATGCCGAGCAGTTTTGCCGGACCGAGCGTCAATCGTTCGAGTGCTTCGCCGCGATCCATGCCATAGGAGATCGCCGTGGCGGCTTGGAACCAAAAGTAGCCACTGCCGACCGATTGGGGCGAACTTCCGAGGTCGGCTTGAAAAACAAAGTCCACGCCGGCGTCATCGAGCAATCGGGTGACGATGACCTTCTTGTCTTCACGGGTTCTCGGGTCGGTTTCCCAGAAAACCAAGTTGGGATCGAGGATGACCGTGGCGTCGTTCTCGGCCAGGAGGTCCGCAGCCTTGTAGCAATCGGCATCCAAAACGAGTTTGGACTTGAAGCCATATTGTCGGGACAGCGTGATTGCCTGGGCGACGTCCATCGGAGCATCACAGTAGATGTAGGCTTCTTGCTCGCCGCGAAGCAATCGTTTGAGTTGCCGCAGCGATTCGGCCTCTTCGGCCTCGGGCTTCTTGTTTTCGTCTTTCTTGTCGTCGCCCTCGGACTTTTTGTCGTCGGCCTTGTCATCCTTGGACGCCTCTTTCTTGTCGTCGTCCTTCTTTTCCTCTTCCTTCTTCTTGTCGTCTTTTTTGGCGTCCGCCTTTTCGCGTTCGGCCTTCTCCTTTTCGGCTTCCAATTCGTCCTCGATCGAACGCTTCGCGATATCCAGTTCGCGACGCAAGCGGGCGAGGTGACTCATCCGGCTGCCGCGAATCGGTCGAAGAGAGATCTTGAGGCCCGCGTCGCGGACGATAAGCATGTCATTGACGTAGCCGCCGGACGTTTTCACGATCGCGGAGCGTCCCCCGATCATGGTGCTGTTGCCGGGCACGACGGCTGCGGTCGTCACACCGTTGCGGCGGCACTGTTCGAAGTACGGGCTGCTGGGGTCGATCGAATCGACGACCGAAAGAAACGGCACGTTCGAGTTTTGCTCATTGGTCTGGCTCATCCCCGAACTGGAATGGGGATCGATCAAGCCTGGCATGACGACACCGTCCTCCGCCTGCACGACTTTGTAGTCGACGGGAATCTTCAGGTCTTTGCCGACGGCTTCGATCTTACCGTCACGGATAAGGATCACGCCGTCTTCGATCGGTTCGCCGACGACGGGGACCACCAAGCCGGCTTTGACAGCCACCGCTTGAGCATGGACTTCATGCGTCATCGACGCCATCGTGCCCGCGATCACCACGCCGACAAACGCGAGACGGAGCAGGCCGCCACGAGGCGAAGCGATCGAGCCACCGCAGCGGTCGCCACGCGAGCAAGAAAACTTCCTTCCGAAACCCATTCTGTCTGCCTCTTGTTGCTGGTAGCGCGTTGGTTGGTCGCGTTTAGACACTGGCGAAATTTGTTGCGATGTACGGATCAGGGACCGTTCGAAATCTGTCATGATTCATCCGATGGTTCTGACGGCCCAGAGGACGTCGGGCTTGGCGAGGCGACTCGCTCGCCATTGATCAGAACCCACTGGAGTGCTGATGTCATTTGAGTCGGTGGACCGGAAAACCCGAGCAGGTCGGCATCACAGCCCACGGCGATTTTGCCAACGGAATCGGAAAGTCCGAGCACGTTTGCGGCATCAACCGTCACGCTCTTCATGGCTTCGTCGGCGGTCAAGCCGAAGCGAACCGCGAGTCGCATCTTTTCAAGTAGGCCGTCGCCGGCGATGCAAAATGGAATCTCCGCGTCGCGTAGTCGAGTCGGGGTGGCCCAAAAGAGTTCGCTGCCTTCGGCCCCGACGGGGCGTTCATCGACGGCTGTGTAAATGACCGTCGTGTCGGTTTCCTTGAGAAGATCGATCACGTCGTAAGCTTCGTGTCCGCCGACGACGATCGGGGCAAACCCGAACTCCTCGGCGATCGTGAGTAACGATTGAATGTCGATCGTCGTCCGGCTCACGCCGAACGCAGGTGCTTTGCCGCTCAGCATCTCCGACAGTGCGCCGGTCGCGCCGCTGTCCTTACCCGGCGACGGGTATTTGGCCTGCTGCAGTTGGTTCCTCAGTATCCAAACAACGCCCATACGGTTGGTCGGTTGGCGAACAAAGATGCTGTCGGGACGCGATCGTGAACGGTTGCGGCCGGCTGGATCCGAGCACATCGACAGCGCGACGCCTTTACGGGCAAGCAACGATCGCGAATCGGGATCGCCACCCATGGTTTTGATCAAACACGTCCAACCGGCAATGACGTTGTCGGTGCTCGGCATGATGTGGACGGTCGTTTCTCCGCCGTCGATTGCTTCACGGAAATCACGCGATTCAAAATCGATCATGCCGACGGTCTCGAACTCCGGCGTGACTTCGCGGGATGCTTCACCACCCGAACCGACCAAGCCAACCGTCGATTGGGCGTTTACCATCCCGGGCATCACGCTGTCGACTTCAAGGACTTGCGGCATCGGATCAACGGAAATGGATTCGGCGACTTCGGCGATCTTGCCATCTCGCACCAGCACCATTCCCGGCGAAAGCGTCTCGCCGGCCATGGTGTGCACGTGCTTGGCGCGGATCAATACCGTCGGGTTTTCGCCGCGACTGGTGCCGCACGCAACCAGCGTTGCGAACGCCGTTGCGATCAGAATGCTCAGGTCACGTCGGTTCATGAGGCGGGGACTGGGGTGGGGGTAGCTTTGACGGATAGGTCGGACACGGCGCGGTCCTCTTGATCGATTTTTTTGCCGTCTGACAACACGCTCAAGCAGCGGCTCGTCAGTTTGTACGGCGGGCCAGACCAGATCACGAGGTCGGCCGGTTGGCCAACGGTGATGGTCGCGGCACGTTCGGGCATGCCGGAGCACTCGGCGGCTTCCGACGTCAACATCTGCATCACTCGTTGCGGCTTGACTCCTTGACCGACCATCAATGCGGCGGTTGAACGCAGTGATGCACCGTCTTGGGCGGCGATGCCGATTTGTGAACCCGCCGAAGCGGCTTGGATGATCTCCTGCAGGTACCACGGTGGATCGGTCGCACGAACGGGGCGGACGATGAGTCCGAGTTTATCCGCCTCAATCTGTGTTTGAACGGATTTGAGTTCGGTGGGAAACAGTAGCCTCGCGTCCAAGTTCAGTGCTTTGATCAAGCGAAGACTGCCGCGAAGCTCCGCCGGTGTTTGCGCTTCGATCACGGCGACACGCTTTCCAGAAGACAATGCCTCAAAGCGAGCTTTCGCCGATTCCCGCATCGTGGAGGCGACCATCAGAGGCATCTTGGTTCGGTTCGGTTCCATTTCGCCGGCAAAGCGTCGACGAATAAACTCGAACTGGCCTTCCATGCTGGCCGGAAAGCGATCGGTGCGACGTGCTTGTGACGCGACGACCAGCTTGTCCGCAATCGAGGCGTCGAGAATGGGTTTGTCGGATGCCAATCTTGCAGCTGCAATCTGGCCTGCAAGCACGTTGTTGCTGGGCGGAGCCACTGCCGCGAACAGCACGCCCGACTCCGTCAGCTCGCGGACGCGACCGCTTTGAAAATCCAAACCATTCGCGGCGACGTAATAGGAGCTGTCTGGTTCGCTCGTACTGGAACCCGAAGTCAGCGCCAGATGCGCGGTGACCAAACCTGGCGTCAACACGAGGTCCCCGAGATTGAGCACCGGCAACGAGTCGTCGGACTTTTTGGCCTTTGTGTTTCCATCTTTGGTCGCGATCACGACCGACTTGATGACTCCGTCCACGACGGTGACACGACCCGGACGGAATTGTCCCGACGGCCGCAGGATACGCGTGCTTTCCAAGATGTAGGCGGTCGGCATCGAGAGTTCGGCCAAACGCACGTGCAATTCATCGTCGACCTGAACGACTTGCTGTTGGTCGGCTTGCGGAAGCGTTGGAACATTCGAGCGATACACGGTTTCGCCCGCGACCATGGTGCGTAGAACAGGCGTTGCGGGATCGAGCGGATCGCCGCCGAACAGAACGAGGTCGGCTCGGTAACCGGGTTGAATGCGTCCCAGCCATTGACCTGCGCCCATCACCTCGGCCGCCGATCGTGTGACCGCGTCCATGACGGCTTCGGGATCCACTCCGGCAGCCACTGCCGCGGCCGCTTGCATTCGCAGTGTGCCCGAGTCGCCGCTGCTGCCACCGAAAGTCCCGATGCAGACTCGTTTGGTGCCGTCTTCGATTTGGCTCGCCCAGGAAGCAACCGTTTCCGACTCTTGTCCGACCCATGGCCCGGCAATGATCGGCCAATTGACTTCATCCAGTGCTTCGTCTGAAACTTCAGAGACTCCGACCAAAGTGAGTTGGCACTCCGCGATCTTCGTCAGCTCGAGTGCCCGCTTGAGACTCGCGTTGTCGGTCACGGTGATACGAATCGGGATCTCACCCTTGAGGATGGGACGAAGCCGATCTTTGGCCGGATCAAAGTCGGGCTTGGGAACGACCTTGTTTTTCTCGTCCTTCTTCTTGTCGTCTTCCTTTTTGTCGCCGGACTTCGAATCGTCTTTCTTCTCGTCCTCTTTCTTTTCTGGTTCCTTCTTCGGCTGTGGCGTGGGTGTCGCACCACTTCGTGCCGCGCGAGCCGCCGCGAGCCGACGCATGAATTCGGCCCGACGCTCTTCCATCGTCATCGGCTTCTTCACCTCGACCTTGGCTCGTTGATCGGGTGGCAACTTGTCTTGCTTGGCTTTCCAACTCCGGTACTCATCCCATTTCTTGTGATAAGCCTCCGCGTCGGTCAGTGATTTTTTGAGTGCGTCGAACTCACTGATTCGTGAACGTCCGTCGGTTGCAGCGACCCCGAGCGAGGCTTGCACGGCGGCATCGGGGATCAAAACCCAGCCGTGTTTGCCGACCGTATAAGGCACAGGAGGGCGGGTGATCGAGTAGGGGACTTCGATTTCTTCGTCGTCCTCTTTCTTCTCTTTCGCGTCGTCTTTTTTGTCGCCACTCTTCTTGGCGTCATCATCCTTTTTCTCGTCGCTCGGCTTCGCCGGTGCCTTCTTTTCCGCTTCGGCTTTTGCCCTCGCGGCTTTCAATCGCTCCATCATGGCTGCGCGTTGCGCTTCGGTTGGTTGCGACCTGGGCGGAGTCACTGGCTTTTTGGCGTCGGGGCCTTTTGTGTCGGGCTTTTTTTCCGGCTGTTTCTTCGCCGATTCAGGAGCGGGCTTACCAGACTTTTCATCCTTCTTCGCCTCTGTCTCGTCCTTCACTTGGAAAGACTCTCGCGAGGGCACGTCGAAAATCGACTTGGTTGGTCCTGCGGCAACCAAAGCAACACTTCCGCCGAGCCGTCCTCGGTCCGCGGGGGCGACCGCGACTGAGGTGACGCCCTGACGGACAACCGCGTGAAATGCTTCGTCGAACGGGTCGAGACCATCCACCGTGCGAAGTGCAGCGGCCGAAGAGGTGTCGCTCCGAGACGTCGCCGTGAGCCAGAGCCGGCTCTGCGAATCGATCAGGCCAGGAGTGAGGGTCGCACCGCCGCCATCGATCACTGTCGCATCGTCCGGAACCTCAACCTTTGCACCGACGGCTTCGATCACGCCGTCCCGGATGAGGACCGTCCCAGCCTCGATCACACCTTGCTCGGTTCGCGTGTCGATTCGAACATTCGTGAGCGCTAGCGTCTCCGCCGTCGCGTGCCCCCCCGCTGTCGCTAAAACGGCGAGAACGACACCGAGGATGGCTGCTGGGGGGCCGATGATTGGCCGCCACGGTCGCAAGGACGCGTACGCCAATCGTTGCAAGACCCGATTCACAGAATTCATGGACTCTCGAAGCGAAACAAATGGGGGGCGGGCGAGGGAAGCTCGAGCAATGAGGTTACGCGAGTGTGTTTCAAAGATGTGGTGGGTGCTACGACTTTTACAGTCGCGGGCGCGAGTTTTTTAAATCTCTCTTCGAGCCGGACATCCGCCATGCCCGAATGCGCTGCATAAGCGGTTCGACTGCCCGATTTTTCGGCAAGGGCAAGCCTTGAGGCAGCAACGGGGCGGGAACCCGAAGGGTAATGGACGTCGGGCCAACGAATTCAACGAAATGAAGTTTTGGGCAACCCCCTCAATTCCAAATCCCTCGCGACCTTGAGTCTGCGACCAGGACACGAGATGCGTCCCCCGGTGGATCAACTGATAGAACGGGTGTTGCCCCGGTCAGACATCAATGAACATTTGGGTGTACGAACCGAATCGATGGGAGGAAGCGGGGACGTCGCGCAGTGTCGCATCGGTAAAAGTAAATGGGTGGGATCTTCGGGGAATAGTGTGCCAGATACTCGAAACTCGGAATTGCGACCGCGGTCGAGCTCGCCTGCCTTGGAAAGAAATGCACGCCACGCCTATCCTGTTACTCGGCCAAGAAATTGCTCCGTGAACACGTGAGTCGAACGCGTTTGATCGCGTGTCAAATCAAATGGAACCGGACGACCCAGACACTGTCGACACGACGCGGAAGCTCCAGGAGCGGGTGCTTGCGGGAGACGAAGATGCGCTCGGGCAGTTGTTCGAGGCCTTGAGGGAGTCCATGTTGCGAGTCGTCCAGGCGCGGCTCCATCCGAGTTTGCTCGGTCGCGTCGACCCCGCCGATGTGCTTCAGGATGCGTACATCGATTTGAAGACAAAGCTGCCGTCGTTCGTTGCGCGCGATTCTCCGATGAGTCCCTTCGTTTGGATTCGATTAGTCGTGAAGGAACGCGTGCTGCTCACACACCGTCGACATCTTTTCGTGGCAGGACGTGACGCACGAAGGGAAGCCAACCTCGCCCAGGAGTCGACGGCATCCAGTTCCAGTTCGAACGCACTGCATCACTGTCTCGTTTCGAGGATGAGTACGATCGGCGGTCGACTCATTCGAGAGGAGATGTCAACGGCCTTGTTGAAGGCGATCGAGTCCTTGAATGATCCTGATCGAGAGATCATCACGATGAGGATTTTTGAAGAGTTGACCAATGCCGAGACCGCAGAAATCCTCGAGCTTTCTGAAAACGGAGCCAGCAGCCGATTTGTCCGCGCGATGACACGACTCAAACGTGCCGTGGCGAACATCCCGGAAGTCAACAACTACCTCACGACGATCTTGAGGTAGCCCGTGGATGACGATTCCTCGTTGCATCACATCGAGCAACTCGCAGCGGAATTCTTTACGCGGCGCAAAGACGAACCCGCGCTGAGCATCGACGACTTCGTTGCAGCGCACCCTGACTTTGCGGAGGACCTCCGTGACTTCATTGAAGTCATGGAACTCGTAGGCTACGCCACCGGCGACGAGGTGGTGGATCAAGTTCCCAAGAGTATCGGTCCCTACGAAATCGTTCGCGAGATCGGACGTGGCGGCATGGGCGTCGTCTATCTCGGCTTGGACCCACGCCTCGGACGTGAAGTCGCGATCAAGCTGTTGAGCAAAGAACGCTCCAAAGACCCGACTTGGGTGACTCGTTTCGCACGCGAGGCCAAACTCGCGAGCATGTTGAATCACCCGAGCATTTTGACAATCTACGAAGTCGGCGATCACCAAGGCGTACCGTACCTCGCAACGGAGTTTGTGGAAGGAGAAACTCTTCGCTCGCGAATCAGTCGCCGCGCCATCAGTCTCGCCGAGGCCGTCGATTTCGGCGTGCAACTGATCTCGGCGATCGCGACGGCTCACGCCGGCCAAGTCGTTCACCGGGATCTGAAGCCCGATAACGTGATGATCCGCAGTGACGGATTGCTCAAGGTGCTGGACTTCGGGCTTGCCAAGTCCGTTGCCCGCGATGGGCTTTCCGATCTGAGTCACTCGGTGTCATTGCCGGGAACGGTGATGGGAACGATGCAGTTCATGTCGCCCGAGCAAGCCCGTGGTCAAAAGGTTGATACGGCCACGGATGTCTTCACCTTCGGAATCTTGCTGTACCTGTTGCTCACCGGAGAGCATCCCTTCGATGGTGAAACATCGAGCGATGTGATGGCTTCGATCCTGCAGGCGGCCCCCAAGCCTTTTGCCCAATCGGGACACGCTCTTCCGGTGGAGCTGTGTAGTCTCGTGATGGAATGTCTGAGCAAAGCGGCGGACCAACGCCCCGATGCGAAGTCCACGTTGGTTCGATTGCGTGAAGCACAAGGCAAGCTCAGCGCGGCGGGGACATCGAACCTTGAAACCATCCTCTCACCCGGACAAGAGCAAGCCGGTGACGGGTCGACGCGTATCTTGTCGATGCTGGAATCGACGGCGGTTCAAGCGAGTGTTTGCGACGTGAGTTACACGCGCAGCGGCGATGTGAACATCGCCTGGCAGGCGATCGGCGAAGGCCCAATCGATCTCGTCTTTGTGATGGGCTGGATCTCGCACCTCGAGTGGTTTTGGCGTGAGCCGAGTTTTGCGGCGTTCCTCAAGCGTCTCACCCGTTTCGCTCGGGTCATTCTATTTGATAAGCGTGGAACGGGATTGTCGGACAAGGTGCCCCACAACGAGTTGCCGACCCTCGAGCAGCGGATGCACGATGTCCGTGCGGTGATGGAGGCCGCTGGTTCCGAAAAGGCGGTGTTGTGCGGCGTCTCCGAAGGCGGGCCGATGTGCAGTCTCTTCGCGGCCACGTACCCCAAACAAACAACCGCGTTGGTGATGATCGGCTCCTACGCGAGACGACTGCGAGGTGACGGTTATCCGTTCGGGCCGACGCCCGAAGAACGCGATGCGTTCCTCATTGAGATGGAAAAGAACTGGGGCGGTCCCGTGGGCATTGAAACTCGGGCACCCAGCAAGGCGGATGATCCGGCGTTTCGAGAGTGGTGGGCAACTTACCTGCGCATGGGTGCCAGTCCTGGCGCCGCCGTGACCCTCACTCGGATGAATGCTCAAATCGACGTGCGTCCGATCCTTTCGAGCATCCAAGTCCCGACGCTGGTGCTGCATCGCAGCGGCGACCAGTGTTTGGTGGTCGAAGAGGGACGCTATCTCGCGGATCGCATTCCCGGCGCAAAGTTCGTCGAGTTGTCCGGGGACGACCACCTGCCCTTCGTCGGCGATGCCGATGCGATCACCAATGAGATCGAAGAGTTCTTAACGGGCTGTCGCCAACCATTGATGACGGACCGAGTCTTGGCGACAGTGGTTTGCGTTGCACTTTCGGGAACGTCTCCGCATCAGGAGGCGTTTGAGGAACAGGTTCAGCGAAACATCGAGCTGTTTTCGGGCCAACACTTCAGCCTGAAATCCGATCGTATCGTGGTGACCTTTGACGGGCCCGCACGTGCGGTTCGTGCGGCGAAGGCGCTCTGTGAGCTTGCCGCGCGGTTTCGATTGTCGTCCAAGTGTGGTTCGTACACCGGAGCCTGCGATGTTCAAGGCGAACACCTTTCGGGGCCTGCTGTTGAACAAGCCAAGCAAATCGCCCACGCCGCCCCGAAAGATGCGATTTTGGTTTCGGACTCCGTCAAAAGTCTGATCTCTGGAGCCGACCTCCAGTTCATCGAAACCACGCTGCCCGGCCAAACGGAAACGCTCTATCAACTCGTGCGTTGAGCCGAGTGCAGAGAGGCGGCTGGACGGATCGCGCAGAACGGAGTTCGTAGGACGTGGCCGTGTCGGGCGAGTCTCGGATTCTTGCCCTGAACGCAACGCCGCAGCGTGAATCTGCGTAACCGTCCGAGTCGACCGGACCGGCGCGTGCGTCGTCGTGCCGTTTCGCAAACAATTTTGCGAATCCAACGCGGCTTGCACGAACCTCTCCTGCGCAGAATAATCTCTTGCTTCGGAGCAGGAATCCATGCTCTGGACCCCAGCCGAAGTGGCGGAATTGGCAGACGCGTTGGATTCAAAATCCAATTCTCGCAAGAGAGTGAGGGTTCGAGTCCCTCCTTCGGTATCCCGCATTTTGCGGGCTCAAATCAAATTGGCCGGATTGGTCGTCGTGGTGCTTGTCACAAAGATGCCACGAAGCTCATTCGCTTTCGACAACTTCGAGTTGTTTCGTCCGCTTCTCAAGGGCGGTCGCCGCGGCTCTCGCATCAAGCCCAGCGTCAATTCGTGTTGGTTTGACGTGAGGCTTTCCGCCAACACAAACCGGTCCAGTGGCCAGCGGTTGATCAAATCGAACTGCCATGCGTCTCACCGTTGATTGAGCCCTTCCCATCGGCGTTCGATTGCTCGCCGAACGGGTCGATCGTCTTGGTCGGGTCCGGAATCAGCATTTGCTCACGGCGGAAGTTTCGGCGAGGATTTATCTCGTCGTCTCGTTACTTCCGCGAAAACATGCTGCCAAACCGGCGAGAACAAGACAAGTTCAGCGACTGAATACCAATGATCGCACTCGGCTACATGGCGAAACGTATCGTCGAGCGCCCCGACTGGCTCGCCGTACCATCGGTCCGCGAAGTCTACGCCGTGTCCGACTGTGTCTCACGGGACTTCGCTGATTACATTACTTTTTGGGCGCACAACGGCTTCTGGTTCTTCGACCGGCCTTCTCAAATCACCCGACTCTGTGCGCACCACGCCATCTCGTTGGATGGCCTCACCTTCCTCTACTACGAAGCCCATCCGCAGCAATTCGACAACGACAATCACATGTGGCTGGACTTCGGGCCCGACCCAGATATCAAAACCGATGTTGTGTCGGCAACCGAATCGACTCTGCTGGGGTATGACATCGTTTGCTATTCGATGCAGAACTCGCCCGAATGCTCACCTTTATCATGCAACCAAGTTGCGACTGACGTCAAAGTAAATCCGCACTGCCTCATCGACTCGTTCGACTACGCTGTCCAGTGTCTCGAAGATGGCATCTTCGACAATGCGGAACCCGGCCCCATGCGAATCGTTGCTGTTCACTCGGTTTGCACGTGAGCGGACGGGGAACAATGACATGCACACGAGCAGGGCTTGCGGGGGCTTCGCGATACGCAGTCAACTATTCGTGCCCCGTGATGACCGCCGTTCATCGGACGAAGTGGTGGCAATGACTGACTAGATGGCATTAGACAAGCACATAGTTTATAGTCTCGCCGAATGGGTCGTAGCCAATGAGCGAGCACTCTACAAAGATTCGCAGCGTGAACTGACGCAGGGGCTGCGCGATCGCGAGGAATCCGTGCACTTCACAATGGGTGCTTCTCTAGGGTGGATCGCTGTTTGGTTAATCGGGAAAGGCCAAATTGAAGTTCTGCGTAATGACAAGACTGGCTGGGAAAGTATCGGTCTTGGCTTTCGCTATCGACGCGCCCAGTTGCTATGCGAGCTTTGGTCAAAGTTGTACGACAAGACTCGAAGTAGTTTTGCTACCCGCAGATTGGTTGCCGAGCTCTTGCTCTTTTCTGCTTTGGGAGGAGATGAGCGACTTGAGGCTTTCTGCTCACGACTGATGCGGGAGAGTTTCAAGAATGACCTGGTAGAAGGCATGGGGGAATCACCCGATTTCATCGCGTTGATCGACGCGAAGAACCTAGCAGCGTGTTGATTTTCGCGAGTTCGCGCTATCCTATAGCCTCACCACTTGGAGGCTGTTGGCATGGGATTGGGACGACGACGTCGGGAGCATCAGGATACGTTTTGGGTTGCAAGTGATCGACTTGGCAGCGGGCCGCGCAACGCATTTTACGATCGATTGAACGAGTTGCTCGCCGAAATCGAGTTCGATCGCAAGCTGGAAGAAGCTGCCGAACCGTTTTACGAGAAGACCGGGCGGAAAAGCCTGCCGCCAGGCGTGTATTTCCGAATGATCTTCATCGGCTACTTCGAGGATATCTCCAGTCAGCGTGGGATCGCGTGGCGATGTGAGGACAGCCGGTCGCTGACTCGCTTTTTGGGCTTTGAGCCGGGCGAAGAGACACCCGATCACAGCACGCTCTCGGTCACTCGCAAGCGGTTGCCGATGGAAGTTCACGCTCTCGCTTTTGAAATGATTCTTGCTGCGGCGCAAGACAAGGGGCTCCTGAAGGGGAAGACCCTTGGTGTCGACGCAACAGATTTGGAGGCGAACGCTTCCATGAAATCAATCGTGCGAAAAGACAACGGGGATGACTGGCGTGAATATCTTCGCAAGCTCTACGAGGAGGAAACGGGCGAGAGTGACCCCGACGATGACGAGCTTCGGCGTTTCGATAAGCGTCGCAAGTCAAAAAAGAAAGTCAGCAACGAAGACTGGGAAAGTAAGACGGACGCCGATTCGCGGATCGGCAAGATGAAAGATGGCCGTTTTCATCTGAAGTACAAGGCTGAAAATGCGATCGATTTAGACACCGAGATCATCGTGGCCGCGGAGGTCTATCACGGCGATGTCGGTGACACATCGACGATTGAAGATACCGTCACTACCGCCCAAACTCACCTGCGTGAAGCAGGAACCGGGTGCGAAGTAAAGGAAGTTGTTGCCGACAAGGGCTATCACAGCGAAGACGCATTGGACCGTCTGCAAAACGAGTCGAGTGTTCGCACCTACATTCCGGAAGCGGAGCGAAAGACGGATCGCAGTTGGAAGAACAAGAGTGCTCGTCGCGAGTCATCGTATCGCCGGAATCGTCGAAACACTCGCGGGGTTCGCGGTCGTCGGTTACAACGTCTTCGGAGTGAACGCGTCGAACGCTCCTTCGCTCACCTGTGTGATACCGGTGGCTCGAGACGAACGTGGCTTCGCGGTATCGAGAAGGTCCAGAAGCGTTACATGTCGGCAGCGATGGCACACAACCTCGGTCGCATCATGCGCTCGCTGATTGGCGCAGGTAAACCGCGGTACGCAGCAGTGCTTGCCGAGAGGGCTTCTCTTGCCCAATGTGTCGTCGATGCGGTCTTGCGGTGGCTATGCGGCTCTCGCAACTTGCTGAGAATGCCCCTGGACGCAATTTGCTAATGTGTGTTCGGAAACAGCACGTGGCCCGCGGCGGATGTCTCACCCAGCCCAATTCGTGAATTTCAACACGCTGTTAAGAGAGGCAGAAGTGAACGCTGAGACTTACATTCGAAAGGCCGAATTCAATCCGAAGGTTTGCACCTATTGGTTGCTTTCGGGCGCGGTTGCATTCGTGTTCACGGTCGTCGGGATTCCACTCTTGTTGATTTGGTTTCCAGTCGGTTTGCTGATCACGAAGAAGTACCTTTCCAGCATGGAGTGCGTGCTCACGGAAAAAGCTCTGAAGGTCAAGAAAGGCGTCTTGGTGAAGGTCGAGAAGACGATTCCGCTCGAAAAAATCACAGACATGGGAATGATCCAAGGCCCAATCATGCGGGCGTTTGATCTTCATACGCTCAGTATTGAGACAGCCGGTCAATCGGGCATCGGCGCTCTCGTTTCGCTAACGGGCGTGGTCGATGCTCCTGCGTTCCGCGAAGCCGTCCTCAGCCAGCGAGATGCCGTCTCGTCCTCCCCAGCACCCACCGCTTCGTCGGGCGAGGTGAGCGACAATCCTTCGGACACGAATCAATTGCTCACTGAAATCCGCGACACGATGCGTCGCATCGAATCGTTGCTCGAAAAGAATGGCTGAGGATTTTTTCGTGGCCGAACGGCATCGGTGAGCTGGTACACTGAGTGCCGGTCAACGAGCGGACTTTCGTTCGGCAGTGTTACGGGGTGCGATCTTTCAAGGGGCGTGACTTCGTTGCCGAGGCAAATTGCTACCATCAATCAAACTATTCGAAGGGACCCTCCGTGCAAAAAAACGACAGAAAGTACTTGATCCTCGCTCATGCGTTCGTCCATGCCGTGATGATGATCTTGGCAGGGTTTTTGCTACGGGGGACAGGGCATCATCAAACCGTCGTTTTCCTGATCGTGGCACTTTGGTTCTCAACCGGCCTGATGATCACTTATCCGGAACGGGTCGTTTGCGAGATCCGATGGCTCACGGGGCAGCGTCGACCGAAAGAGTGAAACGTCTGTGCCGCTCGCGTAGCCAAGTCCTTCACGTAGCCAAGTCCTTCACGTAGCCAAATCGCACTGAGCCAAATCGCGCTGAGCACTCTTCGCGGACCATGCTTCCTCGACTGCGATGCCGCAGGCTAAGCACAGAGGTTGGTGCGCTCGGAGTAGACTTTGGGTCGCCGATCCACGCTCGGGCGAGGTTGGCGTTTGCCAAACACCCACTGGAATCTTTGCGATGCGACTCCTCATCCTTGCGCTAGTTTTTGTTTGCTGCATTTCGAGGGCTAGTCGAGCCGACGACCATCGTGTCGTGGACGAGTTTGAGATCGAAGCGAGCGTCGATGACGTTTGGGCGGCATTCACAACCACCGAAGGCCTCAAGTCGTGGGTGGCTCCGCTCGCGGAAATTGACTTTCGCGTCGGCGGCAAATGGCGAGCGAACTACAGCGAAGGTGGGACGTTGGGCGACGCCAACACCATCGAGAACACGATTCTTTGTTTTGATCCAAAGCGGATGCTCTCGATCAAGGCGACTGGATTCCCTGAGAACTTTCCGTTCAAGGAAGTCGCGAAAAAAACGTGGTCCGTGTTCTATTTCGATTCGCTGGGTGATTCCAAAACAAAGATCACGATCGTCGGACTCGGTTACGACGATAGCGAAGCGTCCCAGAAGATGAGGGCCTTCTTCAAGCCTGCGAACAAGTACTCGATGGACAAGCTCAAATCCGCGCTTGAGCCGGCAAGTGAGTGACCCCGCGATGGTCCGCTCCAAAACTTGACGAACGAATGTGCCCTTCGAGTTTTGGTATTGCTCGGACGTGGGCGGGCCCATTCAAGATATGAGCGAGCACACAACGAAAAGGACGCTGGCTTGTTGCGGGTTGACTTCCGTCGCAACGTTCTTGATTTCGTTTTGCGTCTTTGGTGCCCTCGATGACAACTTCGATTGGGTGAATGACTACATCAGCAAGCTCGGGTCTCGTGGTCAGCCCAACGCTTTGGCTTGGAACCTCTTCGGATTTGCCGTCCCCGGTTTCAGTCTCGCGGTGTTCGGGTGGTTTCGTGGGGTTCTCTCCGACGACCGATTACTGGGTGGCTGTCTCGTCGTGGCGGGGTTGGGTTTTGCTGCGGGGGCTATTCCGGCCGACCTAACGGACAATGAGACTCCTTTCTCCAAGGCGCATTTCGTAGCGATCTGCGTTTCGCTTGCGGGATGGTTCTTCGGGTTGGCACGGTTGACGAGGTCCACATTTGTTGACGAGACACTGCGTCGCGCGGCACAGATCGTGACCGCTTTGACCTTCGTTCCGTTGCTCGCGTTGGGAGTCGACTCGGAACTTGGACCGGTCGCCCATCGTGTGTTACTGGTCGTGATTTTCGGATGGGTCGCTCTCGTCTCAGCTCGAGAGCTGTTCAGCCCAAGCCCTGCGCGCCGCGGAGTTGAATGAGGTCTTCGCTCCATTTGCGGTAAAGCGAGCGTCGTTCGGCGGGGTTTCTAAAAACCTCCACTTTGGTGAGCGACTTGCGAGCGTCGTCGCGGACGAGTCCATAGAGTTCCTCGTAACGAGGTTCCTCATCGGGGCCATCCGTTTCAGCAGTTTGGATTTTGGCTGTCGCTTCGAATCGAAAGACTTGTAGCCATCCCGGACGCTGCACCGCGACCAAGCGGATATTCCGTAGCTTCACCGAGCCACCGTAATAACCGTTTTGGGTGAGGTGTTTACGGATGGCGACTTCCATGTCTTTGTCACCGACCCAGTTATTCCACTTCTCGGCGAGCGATCTAAAGAAGGCTTGCATTGTTGCTCCGGTGAGGGGAAACCGACGGACACCGCGAAAAGCGATGTCGACGCCCACACCGAGACTATTGCGCGCTGTCCAGTTCGGCCATCTTCTCGAGGAGAAGTCGCACGGCCGTCCGGTACTCTTGATTCTCGGGGTCCAACTCAACCGCGCGGCGCAGTTGCTTCAGTGAGGCATCGAGTTGACGATCGAAATACAAGGCCAGACCGTATCGATACTGGACCAACGCGATGTTCGGGGCGAGCCCCGCATCGCGAGCTAGGAGCGGCAGCTCTTGTTTCTTCAGTTGGGCGGCCCGTTCTTCGAACTCGGCGGCTTGATCGGGCGCTACTCGCGGCGCGAGTTGCTCGAGTAGATTCGCGAGGTTGGATCGCGGGCCGGTGGTATTGGGTTCGATCCGGATGGCGGTTTTGTACGATTCGATCGCTTCGCCAAACCGTTGGAGTCGTTCACAAAAACTAGCCCAAGCCATGTGCGCGCCGCTTCGATCGGACGCCACCATCAACTCTTCGTAGACCTCATCGAGTGCGGCTTCCAGTCGGTTGCTTTCCCGCTCGCCCAACATTTCGAGAATGGGGGATTGGATGATTGCACGGGCGGCCGAGGTGCGAACTAATCGTGACTCATCATCAAGGAGTGGGATGAGCTTCGACTTTGCGATCGCGGGACTTGCCATCGCGAGTGCGTTCGCGGCGGCAGAGCGAACCATCGGATGCTGCTTGGTATCGACCAATTCAGCGGCCACTTTCGCGAGTCCCCGTGCTTGGGCTTGCGCCAGTGCTTCGAGCGTGGTCGCTTTGGCGATCGCGGGGGCTCGCTCGTCGTTGATGGCGAGCATCTTGACGGCTTCACGAATCGCGTCGGGATCGCGTTTGCGGATCGGCACCAGCGTCTCGGCGAAGTGTCGCGTCTTTTTGCGTTCAGCGCCGTACCACTTCTCGCAGGCGTCGTCGCACCACTGGTCGGTTTCCTGGATCAATTGCGAAAGCGTTCGTGCGTCATCGGTGACGGAGGCATCGTCTTGGTCTGACGAGAGCAACCACTGAGAGTACTCCTTGGATTCAAACTCGCCGCGTGCTTCCGCCGTCATCTCCTTGAGGCGATCGCGGACGTGGCAGTGGCTGCATGCGTTGGGCGTTCCCAGAGAGACAGACAGATCGGGGCGCGGAACGCGGAGGCTGTGGTCGCGACGAGGATCGACGTCCATGTACGTCGTCTCGGGCATGTGGCAGTTGACGCACTTTGCGCCTTCGCTGCCGGGTGCATGATGGTGGTGCGAGGGGACGTCATATTTACCGGCGGCGTGCTGGTGGCAGGACGTGCACGTTTCGTTGCCGGGATGTTTGAGCTTGAGCGAATGTGGGTCATGGCAATCGGTGCAGCGGATGCCCTTGTGATACATCTTGCTCTGAATGAACGAGCCATAGACGTAGACTTCGTCTTTGATTTGGCCGTCATCGTGATAGGTGGCTTCGCCGAGAGACTCCAATCGGTAGTGGTCACAGAATTCCGAGCCCGCCGTGAAGTCTTCGTTCATTACGCCGCGTCGACTGTGACAGGGGGCGCAGGATTGAATCTGCGGCTCGGGATCGTCGCCTTTTAGTTTTGCCAGTCCGTAGCCATGACGGCGATCCCAAAACATTGAGGTCTTGTTCGCCAGTTTGACGTGCAACGAACCGGGCCCGTGGCAGGCTTCGCAGCTCACATCGATTTCCGAGAACGTGGTGTGATACTTTGCGGTCTCGGTGTTGAAGTTTCGCTTGAGGTTGGTTGAGTGGCAATCTGCGCACATGGTTTGCCAACGCTGGGCGATGCCGGTCCAGTGCAGCGGGTCATCGGCGGCGAGTTTGTCGGTGACATCCGGTGGGCGAAGATAGAACCATTCGTTGTCGCGACTGTTCCAGGAGATTCGCAGCACCTGCAAGCGCGCGACCTCGCATTCGTCCATTGAGTCATCGCGATCGAATTCGACCATGTACTGCTGAAGCGGGTAGACGCCGAAGACGTATTTGACCTCGAAATCCTGGAGTTCCCCGTCTTCGCCCTCGGTGTGCACCATGAAACGCTGTCCGTCGCGAAACAGTCGACTCGTGATGCCGTCGTTCTCGAAGGTGACATTGTTGAAGTCACCAAGAACGGTCTCGTCGGTCGCGAGGTCCATCGCTTTGTCGTGGTCGCTTCCCAGAAAACGTTCGGTCTCTTCGACGTGACACTGGGCGCAGGTCTGCCGACCCACGAATGTCCGTTCCGCATCGATCGGCTCGGCCGACCAGTAATCCGCAAAGACGCCACAGAGGCTAATGCCGATCAGCGGCACGACGAGCAACAGCCTTTTGGATCGCGGGGCTCGCGCCGGTTCGGAGACGGACTTGGACAAGGCGGCTCAATTTGCGGGGAAGAGGCGATTGGGTGCTGTCGACGAGCGGTTCTCGCGAGGCGGGGCGATAGGGGGCATCGCGGAGGGAGGTACGGCTCGGGGCAGCGGCCCTCGATTGATCTGCGGGCCGCCGGACAGTAAACGAACCGCCTCGGCTCGCATCGACGCAACCAATTGTCGTCGAACCGGGTCCGAAGGCGAGACTTCGTTCAGTAATCGTGCGGTCCGCAGCAACATTTCGGCGGTATAGAATCGGTCATCCTGGCTGACGGGTTGCGACGGGGCCAGCGGGGTGACGTTTTGGGAGTAGAGTTGCGGCGGGGCGATCGGACTGCGGTCGTCTTGTCGGAGTATGCCCCGAAAATCGTTCGACACGCGACCGACGTTGTCGCGGGAATTCGAATCTTGCGGCGGGAACGTGGTTCCTTGAAGTGTGATGGGGCCACGCGATCGATTCCTGGATTCCGAGCGACTCGATGGCTCCTCGGCCCTCGCGGGATCGAGCGATGATCCATCGAGCACGCTGCCGATCGCGCGCGTGGCGTCGAGCGAATTCTGGAGGATACCGCCGTTGACCTCAACCTTCTCACCGCGGAGGGCACGGCCGAACTGTTTTTGCATCTCGGCGTCTTCGATCGGGGGAGCGATGCTTTCGGCGGCAACCGGAGGCACGACCAGCTTTGTATCGTCGGCTCGCAAGCTGTGGGGAAGTCCGCCCAGTAGAACGCCGGTGACAAATGCGATGACGATCCGAGTCGGCTTTGTCTGTCTCATCTCTTCCTCTCCTTGGTGCGCCGGAAAATGAATTTGGGAAAATCGAGTTTTTCGCGGCGAGTCTACGGGTGACGATAAATCGGCTGAATTCTAGACTGTCTCGACCACAAGGGAAAAACTTGGTGGCGAGAAAGCGGGCTGGAGATCGCAGTTCTCCTTCGGGCAATTCCCCAGCGGAGTTGTTTTGTCGGACACGATCTGACGAGCCGTCCAGCCGACTCGGTTCCTACCTTCTAGCTCAAGACCGGCTTCGGCTGAAATGAATAGCTTTAGCTTGGACTACATCGATGATTTGTACGTCCAATACGTCCGGGACCCCAATAGCGTTCCTGATACCTGGCAGCAGTATTTTGAGCAGTTTATGGTCGTCGGCGGTGCTTCGGCGAACCGTCCACCTGCGGCCAAACGCTCAAACGCAAAAGACTCCACCGCCAAGCTTTCCGATGCCGCAGCATCGGGGGGAACCGGTGACGAGGCGATGGATCGGGCATTGTGGATGTCGCGGGTCCAGGACCGCGTCAATCAGTTGGTTCGGGAGTATCGGGTCCGTGGCCACCTGAGAGCCCATCTGGACCCGTTGGGAATCAGTCGCTCCGACGCTCCGGAATTGAGCCCGACTCGCTACGGATTGAGCGATGCGGATCTCAGTCGGAGACTGGAAACCAAGACGGTCGAGCATGTCCGCGGCGACACGTTGGATGTGATTCTCGAAAAGCTTGAAAATACGTATTGCCGGTCGATCGGTGCGCAATTCATGCACATCGACAACCGGAATATCCGCGATTGGCTCCAGCAGCGGATGGAGAGCACCGAGAACCGGCTCGAGCTTCAGATGGAGACCCAGCGGCGGATCTATGCGAGGCTCGCCGACGCGTCGATCTTCGAAGAGTTCGTGCGTCGCAAATTCGTCGGTGCAAAGACCTTTTCGCTCGAAGGCGCCGAGACGCTGATCCCGCTGCTCGATCTCTCGCTCGAGAAGGCCGGTGAGCACGGCATTAAAGAGGTGGTGATGGGGATGGCTCATCGCGGTCGACTCAACGTGATGGCGAACATCATGAAGAAGCGGGCGATGAACATTTTCTGGTCGTTCGACGACCCGAACCCCGAACTCAGTCGTGGCGGCGGCGATGTGCGCTATCACTTGGGGTACAGCAGCGACTGGAAAACCGCACGTGGGGACACCATTCATATCTCGTTGTGCTTTAACCCCAGTCACCTCGAATTCGTCAATCCGGTGGCACTCGGGCGGACACGTTGCAAACAGGACGCTCGCGGAGACACCGACCGTCGTGAAGTGATGTCGATCCTGATTCACGGTGACGCAGCGTTCGCCGGAGAAGGTGTCGTCCAGGAGACGCTCAACTTGAGTGAGTTGGCGGGTTATCGGACCGGGGGGACGCTGCACGTCATCATCAACAACCAGGTCGGATTCACAACGATGCCCCGCGACGGGCGCAGCACGACCTACGCGACCGACATCGCGAAAATGCTGCAAGTGCCGATCTTTCACGTCAACGGCGAAGACCCCGAAGCCGTTGCTCAGGTCGTCTCACTCGCGATGGACTTTCGAAACGAGTTTCAACGCGACGTCGTCATCGACTTGTACGCGTACCGGCGTTGGGGACACAACGAAGGCGACGAGCCACGATTCACGCAGCCGCGGATGTACTCGGAAATCGATCGCCGCGCGAGCGTCCGTGAGCAGTACCTGAATCGCCTCAAAGCTCTCGGCAACATCACCGACGAAGATGCCGAAGAGATTCAGAAAGAACGCACCGAAAAGCTCGAATCGGAGTTTGCCGCCAGCAAGAACGAGAAATTCGTTCCTGACACCCAGACGCTTGCCGCGAACTGGAGCGACTATTTCGGCGGACCACAGCCCGTTGACGACACCGATACCCGCTTCGATGAACAGAAGCTGGGGGCGCTGGTGGATGCCGCCACGAGAGTCCCCGACGATTTTTCGGCACACAAAAAGCTGAAACGGCTGATTGCCAACCGGCGCGCGATGGGCAGCGGTCAAAAGCCGTTTGACTGGGCAACGGCTGAGTTAGCCGCGTTTGCGACCCTGCTCTCTGATGGTCATTCGGTTCGATTGACGGGCCAGGATTGTCAACGAGGGACGTTCAGTCAACGACATGCGGTGCAGCATGATGTCAAAACGGGCGCCAAGTGCATGCCGCTGGAGAAAATCTGTGACAACGGGGCGACCGTTGAATTGCACAACAGTCCCCTCTGTGAAGCGGCCGTTTTGGGATACGAGTACGGCTATTCGCTCGATTCGCCAAACGATCTTGTCTTGTGGGAAGCTCAATTCGGCGACTTCTGGAACTGTGCACAGGTGATCGTCGACCAGTTCATCGCCAGTGCCGAAGACAAGTGGAATCGACTCAGCGGATTGGTGATGTTGTTGCCGCACGGTTTCGAGGGCCAAGGTCCCGAGCACTGCAGTGCTCGAATGGAACGCTTCTTGGCAATGACGGCCGAGCACAACATCCAGGTTTGCCAGCCGACGACACCGGCCCAGTACTTTCACCTCTTGCGGCGCCAAGTGATCCGAAAATGGCGCAAGCCGTTGGTCGTTCTCACACCAAAGAGCTTGCTGCGTCACGCGGAAGTCGTGAGCGATCGAAGCGAATTGGCGAACGGTCATTTTCAACCCATCCTCGGCGATCCTACCGTCGAATTGTCCTCCGCGCGACGAGCGATGTTGTGCACCGGCAAGGTTTATTACGAGCTCAAGAAAACTCGGGATGAGCGTGGACTTAGCGATGTCGCCCTGATCCGAATCGAACAGCTCTATCCTCTTGAGACGAAACAGCTGATTGAAGCGTTGTCGGGCCTGCCCAGCGGGAGCGAGTTGTTCTTTGTTCAAGAAGAGCCGTTGAACATGGGGGCGTGGCCCTACACGAAACTCAATTTCGGCGATGCCTTGGCCGACCAGGGTTGGAGTTTGAAAGCGGTCACCCGCGACGAATCGGCCAGCCCAAGCACCGGGAGCATGGCCGCGCACTTGATCGAACAGCAAGAGTTGATCGAAGCCGCCTTTGAAGGGCTGTAGGATTTTCGCGACAGTCGTGACTGACGCTGAATTTCATCGCGGAAAAATCGTTTTGCCATCAAAGAGTTCGCGCGGCTTTGCATTGCGACATCCGCTACAATCGCCGACTTGATTCAAGAGGCGATGACGAATCCGAGTCGCCGCATTTCTTTTCGTGATGCCGAAGGCAAGGATGAACACCTTTTCCGTCAGTCAGCTTTCGACGCTTCGTTGGGATTTTGAACACGAACTTGCCGAGTATGCCGAACGAGGCTTCGGCGGCATCGGCCTTTACCGGCCGAAGCTCGAAGATTACGGAATCGAACAAGCGATCGACTTGCTCGATGAATACGGGATGGAAGTCACCTCGCTTTCTTGGGTAGGCGGTTTTACCGGCAGCGATGGTCGTCGTTTCGAGGACGCTGTTTCGGACGCCATGTCATCGGTACTCCAAGCGGCCCGCGTTCGTGCTCAGACACTGATCGTGTTGGCGGGGGGGAAAAATAATCACATCCAAACACATTTGCACCGCACGTTGCGCTGCGCCTTGAAGAGGCTCGCTGCGGTCGCTTCGGAGCACGGCGTTCAGTTGGCGATCGAGCCGATTCACCCCGGTTGTGGCGATGAATGGTCTTTCGTCAACGATTTGCAAACCACGCTCAAGATCATCGAAGAAGTCGACAATCCGTCGCTAGGACTTGTGTTGGACACCTATCACATCGGGATGGATCGCGAGGCGATGCGGTGGCTGCCCGACGTTGCACCCTACATCCACTTGGTCCAGTTGGGCGATGGGCGTCACAGTCCCCACGGAGAAATGAATCGCTGCCTGCTCGGGGATGGCTGTGTGCCCCTCGGAGAACTCACCGAGATGCTTACCGAGTGTGGCTACCAAGGTCCCTGGGAAATTGAGCTCATCGGCGAAGACGTCGAGACCATCGGGTACGGTCAATTATTGGACCACACCCGAGACTACGTTGAGCACATGTGCGGTCGCGTCTAACGCCCAACTGCACAGCTACTCACGCGGCGCGAATTCGCCGCGAATTCCATTCTCGGCAAGCCGGCTTTAGAAAGGGCTTCCACCGAACGGGTCTTTGGCATCACCAGCAGGTGGAGTTCCGAACGGGTCATCCGCAGGCATTCCGCCTGCATTTCCGAACGGGTCGTTGCCGCCGGCAGCACCTCCCGCGCCGAACGGATCGTTGCCCGCACCAAACGGATCGGTCTTGAACGGATCGGCCTTCTTTTTGTTGTCCACCTTCTTCGGCTTCGTTTCTTTCGGTGTCTCGGTGAATGCTTCCTGCGATTGCTGAAGCGAAGGCATTTCGGCGCCGATCGGGCGGAGACACTGCACTGTTCCGATGGAATCGACGAGATAGAGCCGATTTGTCACGCGGTTGACGAGCAGTTTGCGGGGCATGAGCGCACGATCAATATCAAGCATCTGTCCGGTCTTCACGTCGATGGCCGCGAAACCGCCGCTGATCAGCCGCACGAAGACTTTGCCCTCTAGTCCGCCGACAACCTTGTCGACGTTCGGCATTGGAGTACTCCAAACACTAATGCCCGTGTTCTCATCCAGAGCAAACAGATTGCCGTACTCCGATGGAATCATCAGAACGCCATCGACCAGGATTGGGTCTTTGTAAAACGGTTCGCCGTACGGTTGGCTCCAGATCACACGACCGGATCGCGTGCCTTTGAGTGCGTAGACTTGTCCTGATTCGCTTCCGAAAAAGAAGCGGTCACCTGCGCCGGCAGCGATCCGACCGCTGACAATCCCGTCGGTATGTAGGCGGAACAGGACGGATGGTTCTCCCGACGTCTCCATGACGTAAACAAAGTCACGGTCGGTGCCCCACGCGATCTTTGCGGAGCTCGGCGATTTCGTCGGTGGTTTGAGAGCCAGACCGGAAACGATTTCCATGAACGGGACGTCGTCCATGAAAGGCGTTTCTTTGGTGTGCACCAACGGATAGCATTCGATTCCGTTGCGGATCGTCGGCAAGATCGAGTACCCACCGGCGTGGATCGCGCCGTAAATCGGAATGCTGAGCATGCGTTCGTTGCTAACCGGCTCACCGTTGGTGACGTCGATGAGAATGAGGTTCGCACCGTTGGTGAGTGTCAGGTATTTGTCGTCAACGCCCATCTTCCCGTAGCCGAGCCGAGCATCGCCGACTTGCGTCATCCAAAGCGGGGCGCCCGTTTCGGCGTCACGGCATTCAACCGTGCCGTTGTTCGCGGCGGTGTAGAGATTGACTCGGGGGACCGTGCGAAACGTGATCTTGGGGTCTCCGCCGAACCGCTTTAGCCGACGGAGCTCTCGCCGCGCCAATCGCTCGGCTTCTGCTTTGCCGATCGGTGCACCGGTCGCCCCGGGGGTGTTGATGTCGAGCCGGAAAAGCACGGGTGCTGCTTTGCCCTCGGCGGCTGTGCCTTGGATTTCGACGAACTCTTTGGCGCGATCGCCATGGACGATCAGTTCTTGGTGCACGATCGACGCCGCACCCGCCGGGACGCGGATTTGTCGTTGCCACGCTTCTTCCAGGCCCATTCGCCGAGCGGCATTGGGCGACATCAATTCGTCGGCTCGCGTCTCCGAGCCCGTGGGCAGGATGAACGTGCAGGCGATGGCAACAAGAAGACAGCGTCGATTCATTGGATTTCTGGCTGTGGAGTCCGAACGAAATGGCGAACGGTCGCCTGAGGAGAATGGTAGGAATCCCGGTTCGAAGACGGTTCCTGCCACACCCTTGAGTTTAGTCGATCACTAGCCCCAGGCCAAAGAAACGAGGCTTTTTACGCATCTTGCCGGTTGGGAGGCCAAATGTTCAGAACAGCTTGCCGCTTGTATGTCGTTGTCTCGGCCCGCTACTGCTCTAGCTCGGTGCCCGGGAACCGTTTGCGAGAGTCGCTGTCGACCGGTTTTCCGGTGCGCATGCTCCACCACTCCCCCGCTCGGTCGGCATCGAAGTGGGGGTTGGGGATCGGCATGTCGGCAACGACGGTCTGTCGCCAGAGTCGCAGCCGCTGCAGCAATTGCTTCGCCCGCCCCGGGTGCTTTTCCATCAAGTTTTCTGACTCGCTCAGGTCGACACTGAGGTCAAAAAGCAGCTTCTCACCCGTACCGTCGAGGTATTCCAGGAGCTTCCAATCCCCCGACCGAATCGCGCTCGCCGGGCGATCGTGGTGATAGTGTGGGTAGTGCCAGAACAACGCTTCGCGATCGAGCGATGCATCTGCGGATTTGAAAACCGGAGTGAGGCTGACGCCATCGATCGGCTGGTTCACCGGCAAGTCTGCTCCCGCAAGTTCGACGCATGTCGGGTAGAAGTCGTGAGAAATGGTGGGCTCCTCGCAGGTGGTGCCGCCGCGAATCACCCCGGGATAGCGGACGATAAGCGGGACGCGAATTCCGCCTTCGAACAGAGTGCCTTTCTCTCCACGCAGCGGTGTTTGGGTCGCCACAGTGCGGTCGGCCGACTCGCGATAGTCGTACCGTCGATAAAGGCCGCCGTTGTCGGAGGTGAAAATCACCAGCGTTTCGTCCGCGATTTTTGAATGGTCGAGCTGACCAACGATCCTTCCCACCAAATCATCGACATGCTCGATCATCGCCGCGTAGATGGGGTGGGGAAGGTGGTCGTCGCTGCCACCAGCCTTGGTCCGGTACTTTTCGACCTTTTCGCTCATCGCACCGAGCGGGATGTGGACGGCGAATGGAGACACCATGAGAAAGAAGGGGGAGCCGGCAGACCGACGAATGAAGTCGGTTGCCAAGTCCGCTTCAAAGTCGGTGCGATATTGCCCCGGTTTTGGTTTGAGTTCTTTGAGGGTGCATCGGTAGCGGCCTTCGTAGTGGGGGCCGTTGATTTCGGCGGCGAAGTCGTAACCTTGATTGGCCGGCGAATGTGTTTCCCAACCGAGATGCCATTTGCCGACGTAGCCGTTTCGATAGCCGACCGATTTGAGTGCTTCGGCGATCGTCACCGTTTCCAGCGGCAACGCCATCTCGGTGAGCGGCGTTTGAACGCGTTCGAATGGTCGCCAGTGTCCTGGGATATGAGCGGTGATTCCGATTCGTGCCTGGTTCTGACCCGATTGCAGCGCGCATCGCGTGGGAGAGCAGACGGCTCCCGATGCGTAGAAATTCGTAAATCGAAGTCCTTGTCCGGCAAGTCGGTCGATGTGCGGCGTTTCGACGAATTCGTTGCCGTAGCAACCGACATCTCTCCAACCAAGATCATCGACAAAGATCAGAACGATGTTGGGTTGGGCCTTGCCGCGTTGGCCCGTCAAGCAAACCAAAACGAGCGACAGCACTAGCAGCGGGAAGACACGTTTTCGCGTGGAGAACGGATGCATGGAAAATCCAATCGATCTTGTTCGATGAGCGCCGCCTTCAACTTTTGAAACAGCGGCGACGACAATTCTAGTCTCGTCTCATCGCACAAGAATGTCATCAAACGCCCACGTTCCAAAATCGAAATTCGATAAACCGATTCGCTCAACGACATCCAGTTGAGCAAGTCGTCGACGGCGTCACGCCACTGGCAATCGTTTGCGCGACTGATCTCGACGAGTTTTTCACGCATTGGTGCGCGTGCCTTCGCCGGCGACGTGTTCAGGAACGGACCAAAGCGTGGGGCTTGGTCCGCGTATCGCGCCGACATGAGGCGGACCAAGAGGCGTGTCTTTCGTTTTCGTAGCGTCGCCGAGGTGACTTTTGAAGCGACGCGTTCGTGCAAGATGTGGTTGTAGGGAAGGTCTAATCGAGCGTAGGTCAGTGCGCACTCTTCTTCCGAAAAACCCGCACGCTCCATGGCCCTTTCGATTTGCGAAAGTTGATGTTGTCGTTCGTCTTCTTGATCGACATAGCAGTCGTTTCCGGCGCGCGTCCCATCACGAGTCGCCGATGGCTCGAGAGACTCGAAGCAAGAGTCCAGGGAAATCCAGTGCGTTTCTTCACGCAGTGTGCGGGCGATTCGTTGCATGCACGAATCGCTGAATCGGCATTGATGCTGTCGTAGAAAACCGATCACGACGCGATCACTTTCTTCGGCGGACAACGCGTGCCCCGTCCGCATTGCAGCCTGATGCAATTCCCACATCAATTGCGGGACCAAGCGACCCGCTGAAACCGGGAGCGCGAGTTCATCGGCGTAACGTTGACCGCGCAGATTCTTGACCGATTCACGCAGGGTCTTCTCAAGGTAGGTGACAAATCTCGTTTTACGGGCGACGTCATAGAGCAAGATCGCTCGGGCCAAAACCCGTTCCAGGCTTTCGGATTCCACACCACTCGAGGCGGAAACGGAGTTCACGAGCGGGAGGAAATCCAGGTACAGCGACCAGAATGCGTCCTGAGCACGCTCAAACACATCGCGAAAAGCGCGCCGTTCCGCCACAGGAAGTCGAGAGACTCGGGGCGCGAGCAGCGAGTCGATTTCTGCGAGGTAATGGAATCGATGCGTCCGAGTTTGTCCGTCGTGGGAGCGTTGGGTCCACGTTGCCGTTCGTAGCTCGATCGCGAATTGATTTGCGATCGCATGCTTGAAGACATCGACGCGCATCCATCGGTCCATCAGCGCGTCGGAGGAACCTGGTCGGTCGGCATTCATCATCGGATCCGGATCATCAGGCAAGAGAGAAGACCTGTGTCACTTTAGCCTAGCGGATCCTCTGGCAGCGGCCAAATAACCGTCGAGCGAAGTCGGCCGTCGTGCAAGATGGTCTCGATCTCTTGACCCTCAGTGATTTGATCGGTGGACGTGATCGCCTCGCCATCGCGGTTGCGCGTCACGCTGTAACCTCGGGCAAGCGTCTCGAGCGGCGAGAGAGCCGCCAGCTTGCCGGCCGCCGTCGCAACGTCCGTTTGCGCCTTTTCGAGGCGACGTGTGATGGCCAGTTTTGCGCGTAGGTCCAAGTCGTCCAGGGAGCGAGAACGCAATCGGATCATCTCCAGCGGTTTGGCCAAGACAGGACGCTCGCGTAGCGACTCCAGCAAACCGCGTCGCCTTTCGACCTCATATCGCATCGAACGCTGAAGCCGACGCATGAGGTCGGCCACACGATCGATCGTGGCGTCCTGGTCGGGAAAGACTTTGCTGGCCGCATCGGTCGGCGTGAGTGCTCTCACGTCGGCTGCGAAATCAGAAAGCGTCACATCGACCTCGTGGCCGATTGCCGAAACGACGGGGATCGAGCATTCCGCGATCGCGCGGACGACCTTTTCTTCGTTGAAACACCAGAGGTCTTCGAGACTCCCGCCGCCCCGCGCGACGACCACACAATCCAGTGTCGGACGGATCATTGCTGCCGCGCGAATCCCGCGCGCGATGGTTTCCGCCGCACCGTCCCCCTGGACTTGCGCGGGGATCACAAAGATTTCGCCGAGCGACATTCGGTTTTCGGCGGCGACAAGAAAGTCGTGGACGGCGGCTCCGCTCGGACTGGTCACGATCGCGATGCGTCTCGGGTGTCGCGGCAGCGACTGCTTGCGTTCGGCATCAAACAGTCCCTCGGCACCGAGTTTGTGTTTCAGTTTTTCGAGCGCCTGTTGCAACGTTCCCTGGCCTTGGGGACGTGCCTTGCGAACGACGAGTTGATACGTGCCGCGAACCGCATAGACCTCCAAATTGCCGAAGCAAAGAAGTGCTTGGCCGTTTTGAATTTCGAAGGGGACCGCGTAAGCGTTGCCTCTCCAGAGGACGGCTCGTATTTGAGACTCATCGTCCTTGAGAGTGAAATAGACATGACCGCTGCGTGGCTTGGCGACATCGCTGACTTCGCCGAAAACCCAGATCGGTGGGAATGTTTGTTCGACGACAGCCTTGAGATGCTCATTCAGTTCGCTGACGGAAACTGCCTCGGGCGGCGGTTTCCTCTCGGGGCTGTTTTGATCTCGGCCTACAATTCGACGATTCATTGGAATTCACCGTTCATTGGAATTCACCGAGGAACCCTTGGATCGCGGGTTCGCGTGCGTTTGTTTTTGTTTGGCGGAGCCGGACTCAAACCCGTCATTTCTTGAGAGCCGAAGTCACCCACGCCGCCGAGGAGCCGTCATGAATTGGAATCGAATTTGGAACGTCTCACGCCTCGTTTGCTTTCTGTTGGGCATCTCACTCGCGATCGTTCTCGCCCTCCGCTCAACGGTATCGCAGGCCGGCAAACCAGTCTACGTGGGTGCCGCGACGTCGGACACCGTGCCGATGGTCGCCATCGAACATCAAGCATGGGACGAACTCCTCGGCAAATATGTTGATGACGATGGTCTCGTCGATTACCGCGGATGGAAGGGCAACCGCGCGGACCGTACCAAGTTGCAGAACTATCTCAAGCACCTGTCCTCCGCGTCGCTGGCCCAATCAACCGACGCAAATGTCCAATTGGCGTTCTGGATCAATGCCTACAACGCGGTCACGGTCGAAGGGATTCTGCGTGAGTATCCGACGTCGAGCATCAGGAATCACACCGCGAAACTTGTCGGCTACAACATTTGGAAAGACTTGAAACTGCATGTCGACGATAAAGCGGTCTCGCTTGATGAAATCGAGCATCAAGTCTTGCGAAAGATGTCCGAACCGAGGATCCACTTCGCGATCGTTTGCGCTTCCGTTGGTTGCCCACGTTTGCTCAACGAAGCCTACATGGCCGAACGTCTCGACGAACAACTGGACACGAATGCGCGTGACTTTTTCTCGCGGGAACAGAACTTTCGCTTCGACTCGAATCGCAATCAGTTCTCGCTATCTGCGATCCTCAACTGGTTCGGCGAGGACTTTGGCGGTTCCCGCGAGGCGCTGTTGAAACGTCTCTCACCGTGGTTGCCATCGCAGGCCGCCAAGCAAACGGCCGCCAGGGGTGAGGGGACCGTGTCGTTTTTGCCCTACGACTGGGACCTCAACAAGCAGTGAGCTTCTACGAATCTCACTAGGCACGGATCATCGCATGCAGCGTTAGCGAGCCAAAAATGGAAGCCACGAGCGTCCATGTATTGACCGCAACGGACCATCGTCTGCCGAATCGTGCCAATGTCAGTGCGGCCAAGTAATAGATGCCGGTGAGGTAGGCCGGCAACTGCGGAGACTGATGCATATTCATGTCCGTCATCGATGCCGTGAACATCGCCGGAAGGAGAGCCGGCAAGGTGCCGGCAACCAAGGGGTTCGTGTCCCATGGATGATCGTATTTGAACACCCAGGCAAAGGGTGCCAGCGCGCAACCCAGAAATGTCAGTGCGGCAAGCCGACGTTTGGGATCCAACGCAATCCAAGCGACATACGCGTAACCGCCGACGCACACGAGGACACTCGGGACCATCGAAAGCACGGGGATTGCCGCGAGCGAGATGGCGATCAACGTGATTGCGATGAGCATCCCGCGGACGTTGAATTGCGCTCGTGGGCTCGAGGGATCCGCTTTCGGCCACCAGAACATCGACACCGAAAACACCAAAGCGACGACCGGAATCGTAATCAGCAGCCCTGTCGTTCGAGGCGAGTGATACGACTGGTCCTGTCCCGTCCAGTCATAGATCTCGGGGACGAACAGGCCGATAGCCAACGCGATTGCGGCGAGGGAATAAAAGCTCCAAACAGCCAAGTGATGTCCCAGACTCATCGGTCGAACACCGCCTATAAAGTGGTTGCCGAAAACGTATTGCCCTGTGATATGTCGCCTGTTTCTAAACCCTTCATGAACCATCGGAGTCGTTGTTCGCTCGTGCCGTGGGTGAACGACTCAGGCACCGCGTAGCCGCGACTACGTTTCTGCAAACGATCATCACCGATCGCTGCCGCCGCTCGTAACGCCTCTTCGATGTCACCTTCTTCGATGATGTTCTTCATTCGTTGAGCGTGGTGCAACATACAACCCGCGTAGAAATCGGCTTGCAGTTCGAGTCGCACCGATGCTTCGTTGGCTTCGCTCTCGCTCCGCGTCAGGCGGATCTTGTTGACGTAGTCGGTTCGTCCGGTCAGCTTCTGGACGTGGTGCCCGACTTCGTGAGCGATGACGTAGGCCTGGGCGAAGTCTCCCGGGGCTCCCAGATCTCGGGCGAGTTGCGTGAAGAACGATGTGTCGAGATACACCTTTTCGTCAGCGGGACAGTAGAAGGGGCCTGACTCGGCGGTCGCACCCCCACAGGCCGAACGGACTTGACCAGAGAACAGCACCATCTTCGGCGGTTTGTAGGTCGCGTTGTTCTCAGCGAAGAGCATTGTCCAAACATCCTCGGTGTCTTTGAGGACGACGCTGGCGAATTCACCACGCTCTTGTTCTTCCGGCGTCAACTCGGTCGCTGCTTCGAGTCCCGCTGCGGCCTGCTGTTGTGGCGGGGGCTGCAACAGTTGCATCATGCGAGCTGGTTTCACTCCGAAGAGGAGTCCCAGCAAGATCATGACGATGAACCCGAGCCCGCCACCTGCAGCAGCTACTTTTCCGCCCCCGAGCCGACGGTCTTCGACATTGCTGCTTTGCTCACGTCCACGCCAACGCATGATCTTCGCCTTGATTCCCGGAGTGCCAGATTGGAAAAATTCGACCCGGGTTATTATGAGGCGTCTGTGTTTGGCTGGATACAGGTTCGGCAAAACGATGCAACTCGCCGGGGAGTCTTTATGGAAAGTTCGACGCAAAAACCATCGCTGCCGCGAGCCATTTTTTGGGGCATCGCCGCGTCGAGCGTCTTGGCGGGGACGATCGTTTTGATGACATGGTTCTCCGCCGATCGATCTCTGGCGCAGAGAGCGATGACAGATTTCGTAATGCCGGTTGCATTGCTCTGGTTGCTCTTCTTCGCCGGGGCGGTCGCCAGTCTTCGCTACGGACACCGGCGACTTGCGATATCTCTGGCAACGATTTGGCTACTGCACGGAATCATTTTCAACGGCAGTGTCACCGGCGCGTGGCTGGCCTCCGTTGAATACCAAGCGGACCGCGATCCGGTCTCTCAGATCCAAAGGCCGTTGGACGCAGTCGTGGTTCTCGGGGGATACGCCAGCATCAACCGTTTCGGCGTTCCCGAACTGGCTGGCGACGGTCAAAGGCTCTTGCTTGCCGCTCAGATGTGGCATGCGGGGCGCACTGAGTGGTTGATTTGCACCGGTGATAGCGCGACGGGTACCGGCGCGCCTCGAGAGATTGGGCGATCACTGTTGGTGTCGATCGGGGTTCCCGACGAAGTGATTTTCGACGTCGGTGGGCTCAACACGACGGGCGAGATGTCCGCACTCCGCGACTTTTTCGATCGGCCGCCGGAGCGGTGGTCGATGCATGATCATGATGAGCCACCGCGGATCGGCCTCGTCACGAGTGCGTTTCACATGCCGCGGGCGTTGCGGTTGGCTGCCGGCTATGACTTGGAATTCGTGCCTCTTCCGTGTGCATTTCGCGGCGGTGGTGGTGATTGGACCCCGAGAGATTTGATTCCAAATGTCGGGGCCGGCCGATCTTTCGCGATTGCACTCAAGGAGAGACTCGCCCGTCTGGTGGGTCGATAGCCTTCTTGTGGGGTGGAGGCGGTTTTTGCTGGAAATACACCGCACCCCCCTTTATGGTAGAACTGCATTTTCTGAAGGGCTGGTTCGGCGTTACCGTATGGGGGGCGTTTTGAGCGCCGGTATTTTGACAAACGTGCGGCGGAGCATCGCCAATCGAACGGACACTGAACATCAAAGGGGGTAAACTTCGGCTTTCCAGTGAGATTTTTAAACTGAACCGCGAAAATTGGAGCTCACACGCGTTGGACTTGCCCGATTTGGGGATAAGTTTTACACATTGTGGTGCGGCAACAAATGTCCACTTCGTCCGTTTGCAGTCATCCTTCCCTCGAGAAGAGGTTTAGGGGGCTGGCGAAGCGGGAATCGGATTAAGGTTTGGTGAGGCGTGGCAGATCGAGCGGTTTCTCGACCCGTCCTCAGTGGAAACCGTTGTCACACCATTCACTTCTCTTTGTCGCCCGAAGGTCACTTCGCCCCACCCTGGTGTCCTCTTCGCTGCGATGCGTCACATTTGGAGCATTTAGATTTACATGAGTAAGAACCTTTTGGTTGTAGACGATCATCTTGTGATACGGATGGGGCTTCGTGCGATGCTCGAGGGTACCGATCTGGTTGTCGCTGAAGAGGCCTGCAACGCGGCGGAAACGCTCGCCGCGGTTGAGAAGTCGACGCCCGACTGCGTGTTGATGGACATTCGCATGGAGGGTGGCGACGGATTGAACACGCTTGGTCGGTTGAAGCTCGACTATCCGGATTTGCCGATTGTCCTTTACTCGGCATACGACAATCCGACTTACATCGCGCGAGCGGTAGCTCTGGGGGCGGCGGGCTACGTATTGAAGTCGGCACCGCGCGAGCGGCTGGTCGAGGCTTTGAATTTGGCGGCCGGGGGCGAGTCGGCTTGGACGCGCGATGAACTGCGTCGCGTCACGGGGGCTCTGGCGACGCCGCGTCTCAGTCAGGAACTCGACGTTCCACTCACACATCGCGAGAGCGAGGTGCTTCGTCAAATGGCTCAAGGCCTGACGAACAAGGAAATCGCCAAGATGCTGGGCATCAGCTACGAGACTGTGAAAGAGCACGTGCAGCACATTTTGCGTAAGATCGGTGTGACGGACCGAACGCAGGCGGCTGTGTGGGCGGTTCGCAAGAACTTGGTTTGATCGTTCGGTCAAACTCAAAGTGATCCAAAGGGGACGTTTCGACGTCCCCTTTTTGTTGCGCTGATCAAGTCGCTACCAAGACCGGGCCGTTTCGTAAGCATCGATCTTGTCACTGAACTGAAGTGTTTGGCCGATATCGTCGAGACCCTTCAGCAGTTTCTCTCGTCGACTTGCATCAACCTCAAATGGACGTTCGAAACCCGAACCGTCGCGCACCACTTGGTTTTCAAGATCGATCGTCAACTCATACGTGCCATGTGTTTGTGCGGTGACAAATAAGTACTCCACATCGTCGTCGGAGAGCGCGATCGGGAGCACACCGTTCTTGAAGCAATTGTTGAAGAAGATGTCTGCGAAGGACGGTGCGATGACGCAGCGAAAACCGTAATCATCGAGTGCCCAAACGGCGTGTTCGCGGCTGGAACCACTCCCGAAGTTTTTTCGCGCGACAAGAATCGACGCACCTTTGACAGCCGGTTGGTTCAGTTCGAAGTCGGGATTCGGGGTCGTTCCATCCTCCAGGAACCTCCAGTCGTAGAACAAGAATTGTCCTAACCCGGTGCGTTCGATTCGTTTGAGGAATTGTTTGGGGATGATCTGGTCGGTGTCCACGTTGGCGCGGTCCATGGTCGCGACAATGCCGTGGTGTGTCGTGAAGCTTTGCATCTCTATCTCGTGATTTGATCGGGCTCAGTCGGATCGGGCTCAGGTGGGGCGCTGAGTCGTGGCGGCTTAGGGGATGGTTTTCAGGTGTGGAACGACCAACCGCGGATATCGACGAATCGGCCCTCGACGGCCGCTGCGGCTGCCATCGCGGGGCTGACGAGGTGGGTTCGGCCGCCTTTGCCCTGACGGCCTTCGAAGTTTCGATTGCTGGTGCTGG